>JAJSZS010000011.1 GCA_030262725.1 Candidatus Desulfofervidus auxilii
ATCTCATTGGTAATAACGCCGCATGCTTGGAAAAGTAAAACTAGATGTACTTTTTAATAATTTTTTGTACACCTGGCTCTCTCCTTATCTTTTACTCACGCAATCACCCGCAGGCTCTTACTAATACTGCAACAGGTTAGGTATGGCTGAGGAAAGGGTTGCGAAGAGGTTGTCGCAATCACCCGCAAGCTCTTACTAATACTGCAACTGTTGAAGGAAAGATTTATGTAGAACCTGTTGTTAATGTTTATGTCGCAATCACCCGCAGGCTCTTATTAATACTGCAACCTCCCTGGCCTTGGGTGGACGAACCGAGTGTGTTGAAGTCGCAATCACCCGCAAGCTCTTACTAATACTGCAACGAAGCCAAAATAGACAAATGCAGCAAGTGGGCAGCTAAAGGTCGCAATCACCCGCAGGCTCTTATTAATACTGCAACATGACGTAAACAGACCTTTACTGTTAGAGTTTGTAAAAGTCGCAATCACCCGCAGGCTCTTATTAATACTGCAACAGCAAAACAATTTACCAATTTTCTTACAAAAGAAAGCAACTACTAAATAATATTTTTCGCAAACTTATCTTTCGCAAAAATGACCTGCCTCTTTGCGAACAATATTCAATTTTCGAAAGAGCATTACTTTTTAACTGTAAATTTTTAATCCTAAAATAACTTAAATGTCAAGCCTATGGGCAGTATCGTTAAGTACATTCTTATTAATTCAAAAGAATTGACATAGATGTATGATAAAATTAAAATACATCAATTAAATAAAAAAGGAGTATATGTTGTGATTTTTAATTTTAAAATGAGAGGTAATCAGGTCAAGATAAATCCAGCTATACTAAGTAGTATTACCAAAAAAGATCTTGAAAAAGGAATACAGGCTGGAAATAAAGGCAGAGAAGAGGCTTATTTTGTAGAGTTTAAAGGGCAGCTAGTTCCATTAAAGCGTTTTTTTTATGTACTTTTAAAGAAATGTGGCTATAATTATACTCTTCTTGATTTTACTACTCAGGATGCTTTGAGGGTTATAAGAAAACTAGGAGTCCCATTAAAGTGCAAAAAGAAAAGCATCTGGGATCTGGCTGGTTCATTAAGTATTGGAGGAAATGCTTTTGAAGATGAAAGAAAAATTTATGAGTCTTAGTTAAAAAAGCTAAATGAAATTGCTTGATACAAGTTTTGTTGTGGCTCTTCTTGACAGAAAAGATGTATTGCATGCTGAAGCCATGAAATTAAAAGAACGATTTCAGTATGAAGAATTTGGAATAATTGAGCCGATTTTGGCTGAGACTTATACTGTAATCCAAAGAAGAGCTAGAGAAAAAAAGGTTGATTGTAAAGTGGCTATAGAGAAAGTGGAAGAGTTTGAACGGTTGGTTAAGGTTTATAAGGTGAGTTTTTCAAAATACCACAAAGAAATTGTTGAGCGGATGAAAAGGAGCGACTTAAATTATAACGATTGGTTACTTTTCTTTTTTGCTAAAGAAAAGCAAATGGAAATTATTACTTTGGATAAAAAATTAAGAGAAATGAAAAAAGATAAAGATTAATGTGGTTTATGTAAATCATTCAACTAGCAAAGCAATTCTCTGTATAGGAAAATATATATCGGGTCCTTCTAAAGGTTTTTCCCTTTTCTTTAGCTATATCTTCTGGTAAAGAAAGATGTCCATTTTGTTTCGCTCTCTTTCTTTTCTACAGGACAACACTACTTTAACTTTTCTACAATATCATAAACAGCTGTTAATGCCTTGTATAATTTTTCTGGATATTTTCCGCCTGCCTGAGCCATATCTGGCCTTCCCCCACCTCCACCACCAATCAATGGAGCAATTTGTTTAATGATTTCATTAGCTTGAATACGATTTGTTAAATTTTTTGTTACCATAGCTAAAAGCACAACTTTATCATCACTCCGAGTACCTAAAACAATTATTCCTGTCTTTAATTTATTTTTTATTTTATCTCCCATTTCTCTTAAGGTTTTAACATCTATCCAAGGCACTTCTGTTGCCAATACTGGTATTCCATTTATATGTTTTATTGTTTTGATTAATTCTTCTGCCTGTCTAGTGGCAAGTAAAGATTTTAATCTTTCTATTTCTTTTTCATAGTTTTTAATTTCCTGTAAAGTTTTTTCTATTTTAGGTAAAATATCAGTTGGTTTTGCTTTCATAATAAAAGCAAGTTTTTGCCATATTCTTTCTTTTTCTTGAATATATTTTACAGCTCTTTCTGCTGTAATAGCTTCAATTCGCCGCATACCAGCAGCTACACTGCTTTCAGAAAGAATTTTAAAGTAACCAATCTCTCCTGTATACTTAACATGTGTACCCCCACAAAGTTCCTTGCTCCAATTGGGAATAGAAACTACACGCACTATATCAGCATATTTTTCCTCAAAAATAGCAATAGCGCCACTTTTAATAGCTTCAAGCATAGGCATCTCTTTTATCTCTACTGGCTGATTTTCCTGAATGGCTTTATTAACAAGTAACTCTATTTTTTCCAATGTTTCTAAATCAAGCGCAGCATAATGAGTAAAATCAAAGCGTAATCTATCTGGCGCTACCAATGAACCAGCCTGTCTTACATGAGAACCAAGAACCTTTCTCAAAACTGCCTGTAAGAGATGGGTAGCAGTATGGTTGCAGGCAATGGCTTGACGCCTTTTAATATCTACTTTTAAATTTACTTCATCTTGAGTAGAAAGTTCTCCTTCTCTTATTTTTATTATATGAACAATTAAATTACCTGCATGTTGAGTATCTAATACATCCGCCACACCTTTTTTCCAAATAATTATGCCAGTATCACCTACTTGCCCTCCTCTTTCAGCATAAAAAGGAGTTTTTTCTGTAACTAACTCTCCTTTTTCGCCTGATTTAAGAATATTTACTTCCTTTCCATCTTTTATCAAATGTAATACCTTAGAATTTAATTCACAAGTAAAATAACCTAAAAATTCAGTTTTCTCACCTTTATAAGTAAGCTCTGTGTAAATATCCAATCCACTTAAGATTCCTTCGCCAATTTTTTGAGCTTCACGTGCCCTTGCTTTTTGCAAAGACATTGCCTTTTCAAATCCTGTCATATCTACTGAAAGATTTTCTTCTCTAGTGATGTCATTAATAATATCTATAGGAAATCCATAAGTATCATAGAGCTTAAAAGCAATTTCGCCATTTAACACACTTTCTCCTTTCTTTTTGATTTTTTCTATTTCTTCTGTAAGAAGTTTAAGGCCAAAATCCAGTGTCTCAAAAAATCTTTCTTCTTCCCTTTGTGTAATTTCCTTAATAAGAGGCAAACTTTCAATTAATTCTGGATATACTTCTCCCATTAATTTCACAACAATTTCTGCCAAACGATATAAAAAAGGTTCCTTAAGCCCTAAAAGACGCCCATGTCTCACTGCCCTTCTTAAAATACGCCTTAAAACATAACCTCTGCCTTCATTAGAAGGTAAGATTCCATCAGCAATAACAAAGGCAATTGCGCGAGAATGATCAGCAATAACATGAAATGAAACAGTTTCTCTTTTATTTTTGCCATAATCTATACCAGCCATTTCAGCTATAGCATTTATAAGAGGCATAAATAAATCAGTTTCATAATTAGAATTTACCCCTTGTAAGACCATAGCCATTCTTTCTAGACCCATGCCAGTATCAATGCAAGGATTTGGCAGTGGTGTTAATCTTCCTTCACTATCTCGATTATATTGCATAAAAACAAGATTCCAAAGTTCTAAATATCGATCACAATCACATCCTACTTTACAATCAGGTTTTCCACAACTAAATCTTTCTCCTAAATCTATTACAATTTCTGAACAAGGCCCACATGGTCCAGTATCACCCATAGCCCAAAAGTTATCTTTTTCACCTAAACGAACAATACGTTCTGAAGGAATTCCTATTTTTTTATGCCATATTTTATATGCTTCATCATCATCTTTAAAAATTGTGATCCAAAGTCGTTCTTTTGGTAAACAGAATTCTTTTGTTAGAAGTTCCCAAGCATAGACAATAGCTTCTTCTTTAAAATAATCACCAAAAGAAAAATTTCCTAACATTTCAAAAAAAGTATGATGACGGATAGTAAGCCCTACATTTTCTAAATCATTATGTTTTCCTCCAGCTCTAAGACACTTTTGACAGCTAGCAGCTCGACTATAATTGCGCTTTTCTTCACCAAGAAATACTCGTTTAAACTGCACCATGCCGGCATTAGTAAAAAGTAAAGTTGGATCACCAGGAGGAATAAGGGATGAAGAAGGTATAATTTTATGCCCTTGTTTTTTAAAATATTCTAAAAAACATTTGCGAATTTCAGATGAAAGCATCTATTTCTTCTCTTCTTCCTTTTCTTTTCTTTTAAAGCCAGTTTTTTCTAAAATGGCTTTTTCTATTTCAGAAGTAATCTCTGGATGCTCTCTTAAGAAACGTTTAGCATTTTCTCTTCCCTGCCCTAATCGTTGTCCTTTATAACTAAACCAAGCACCGCTTTTTTCAACAATATTGTAACTAACTCCTAAGTCAAGGATATCTCCTTCTTTTGATATTCCTTCTCCATAAATAATATCAAATTCTGCTTCTTTAAAAGGTGGTGCAATCTTGTTTTTAACTACTTTCACCCTAGTACGATTACCAATAACTTGATCACCTTCTCTTACAGGTCCAACACGGCGAATATCAAGACGCATAGAAGCATAAAATTTTAGGGCATTACCGCCTGTAGTTGTTTCTGGATTTCCAATAAACATTCCAATTTTTTGACGAATCTGATTAATAAAAATTAAGACTGTTTGCGATTTGCTGACAATACCTGTTAGTTTTCGTAATGCTTGAGACATAAGCCGAGCCTGAAGTCCCATATGAGCATCTCCCATATCTCCTTCAAGTTCTGCTTTTGGCACTAATGCTGCTACAGAATCTATTACTATTACATCCAATGCACCACTTCTTACTAAAATTTCAGCAATTTCTAATGCCTGTTCGCCATAATCTGGTTGAGAGACTAACAATTCATCTGTATTAACACCTAATTTCTTTGCATAAGAAACATCTAAAGCATGTTCTGCATCAATAAAAGCTGCTGTTCCACCTTGTTTTTGCGCTTCAGCAATAACATGTAAAGCAAGAGTAGTTTTACCAGAAGATTCCTGTCCAAATATCTCTATTACTCGCCCCCTTGGCATACCACCAATACCTGTAGCAATATCCAAAGAGAGAGAGCCACTAGAGATTACTGGAATATCAAATAAATGGGGCTGTGTGCCCAAACGCATAATAGCCCCTTTACCAAATTGTCTTTCAATTTGACTTAAGGCTGTTTGAATAACTTGCTGTTTTTGTTTTTCCATCTTTTACTCCTTCAAAAAAACTTTTTCTAAAGGGGTATAAATAGCCCCTTTGGGATTCAAATCACTTCTAAATAATACAATTTCTTTTACAATAAAGGAAGGTGTAGAGAAATCTGTATGCTTTTTTAATGTATTTGCTAAAATTTGACTGTTAATAGCTTTTTTTATTCTGCCCAAAGTAAGATGAGGTGTAAATGCACGATCTTCTTTAGGAAATCCTAAAATGTTTAATTTTTCTTCTAAAGCATTATGAAGTTTTTTTAAAATATCTAAATCCCCTTTAAGACCTGTCCAAATTACCCTAGCTCGTTTTATATTGGGAAATACTGAGAGGCTATATCCAGCAAGGGAAAAATATTTAATTTTAAAAGAACTTTCTTCTATTGCTTGTTTTATTTTTAAGGTTTCATTTTCTTGAATATTTCCTAAAAATTTAAGAGTTAAATGAATATTATGTGGTTTTACCCAAGAAACTTTTGGTAAAATAGGTTTTAATTTTTCAATCAAATCTGTTAGACTTTCAATTACATTTTCTGGAAGAGGAATAGCAATAAAAGTGCGTATCATAAAATTAAATATCTCCTTAACTTATCTAAAGCAGTCATAGCTGCCAACATCTTTATCTCTGAACGATCACCATTAAAATGCCATTCTGTTACTTCTATTTTTGTTGGTGTAGCTAAACCAATAAAGACAGTTCCTACTTCAGCTTCTGGGCCAGCTGTAGGGCCAGCATAGCCTGTGACAGCAATTCCTATATCACTTTTAGCTAATTTTTTCACTCCTTCTGCCATATATCTTGCTGTTTTTTCACTTACTGGCCCATATTTGTTAACAATTTCCTTTGGTACACCAAGTAACTCTATTTTTGCCTGATTGCTATATGTCACTACTCCACGATCAAAATAATTTGAACTTCCTGAAACACTTGTAATTAAATGTCCAATAAGACCACCAGTTAACGATTCTGCCACACTTAAATGATAACCTTTTTTAAGCAAAAGTTTTCCTACTACTTCTGGCATAGTTTCAGTATCCTCACCAAAAATATCATTACCTAAAATAGTTTTAATTTCCTTAATAAGTTTATCTAAATCTTCTTTTTTATTTGCCCTTAAAACTAGGTGTACTTCTGGAAAACAGGGGAGAGAGCTTACTTTTATTTCAGGAAAACTTGCCAATAATGAACTAATTTTATTGGAGACTTCAGTTTCAGAAATACCAAAAATACGAAGAGTTTTTTTGTATAAAATAGAAATATTAGGGAAAATAATATTTAAATCTGGCAACACTTGAGCCTTTAAAATCTGATTCATCTGTTTTGGTACGCCAGGTAAAAAGTAAAGAGGTTTTTCATCAAAAATAAGTTTAAAACCACAAGCATGAAAGGCTAAACCTAAGGGTTTACTTCCTGCTGGTAATAGTACCATTTTTTCATGGCTAGGTAAAAATGGTTTACCATGCTTAGCTAAACATGCTTTTAAATGCTGATAAGCTTCTTTATTAATCTCTAAAGGTCGATTTAATGCCTGAGCCACTGCTTTTACTGTTTTATCATCCCAAGTTGGGCCAAGTCCTCCAGTAAGTATAATAAAATCAGCTTTTTTAATAGCAGTAAGAAGGACATTAACAATCTCTTTTTGTTCATCACCAACAACAGTAATGCGTTCAATAAAGAAACCAGCAGAAGATAATTGTTTAGCTAATTCAAAACTATTTGTATCTTGTACTTCACCACTTAATATTTCATCCCCAACGATGATAATTTCGCCTTTAACCATAATTTTTTAAAATTTGTAAAATAATTAAGGTATAAATTCCAGCCATTAAATCGTCTAATACAATACCTAATCCCCCACCTATTTTTTCTATTTTTTTTATCGGAAACGGTTTTAGTATATCAAAAAATCGAAAAAAAAGAAAAGCCCCTAAAATATAAAACCATTTATTAGATGAATTTAAAAGAGCTAACCACATGCCAAGCATCTCATCTATTACTACTTGAGATGGATCTTTTTTCCCAAAATATTTTTCTGCCACCTTTGCTGCCAAAATGCCTAAAATAATAGCTAAAATTAAAAACATTATGTAGTAAATAATTGGATTGGGCAAGAAAAAATAAATAATAATAGCTAATAAAGCACCATAAGTTCCAGGTGCTCCAGGTAAATAACCTATACCAAATCCTGTAGCTATACATAAAAAAATTTTTTTCACTTTAAAATATCTACAATTGCTTGCACACTTGCATCTATCGGATGAGCTGTATTTACTACAATGTGTCTAGGGTCAGTTAATGGTTCAAAATTTCTCTTAAATTCTAAAAATAAAGCCAAATAACCATTAGAAATATCCTTTCCCATTTTTTCCCTTTCTGCTAAGCGTTTTTTCATAATCTCTTCATCACATTGGCAATAGAGAAACCAATAAGGGCAATTCATTTTTTCAGCCAAATTTCTTACTTTTTCTCTATATTTTTCTTTACTAAAAGAAGCATCAATAATTACAGAAAAACCATATCTTAAAACTTCAGAAGCTATTTCAAAAATAGCATCATAAACTTTTTCAATCATCTCTAAAGCATATACTCCCTTTCCAAAAGGCGCATAAAGATGTTTTTCAGGCTTTACTCCTAAAAGATGCTTACGTACAGCATCAGACCTTATAACTATTGCTCCTATTTTGGCAGCCAAAGCATTAGCAATAGTAGATTTCCCACTACCTAAAAGTCCTGTTGTGGCTAATAAAAAAGGTTTTTGAGATGAAAGATAGCTATAAGCTAAATTAAAATATTTTTCTGCCCTTTCTTTTGCTTCAGCACGCTGTTTTGAAGGAATTTCTTTTGAATCTATTTCAAAACTGCTAATTTTACCACGAACATAGGCACGATAAATTTTATAAAAATTCAATACCCCTAAAAGGTTAAAATCGTTAGTCTGAGTAAGATAAGTATTTAAAAAATAATTTCCAAAAGAAGATGCCTGGCGAAAGTCCAAATCCATTAACAAAAAAGCAACATCAGTTGCTACATCAGCATAACGGAATCGTTTATTAAACTCAATGCAATCAAGAACATAAATTTTATTATTGTAGTAATAAATATTTCCACAATGAAAATCACCATGACCATCTCTAATCCAACCTAAAGAAATGCGTTTTAAAAAGCGCTCTTTTTCATCTTTTAAAAATGAAAAGGAATATTCCTTTAAAGCATTATAAACTTCTTGAGAGATAGTATATCCTATATATGGAAATGTTTGATCAAAATTTTCTTTAATATTTATCTCTATTTTTTCTGGCAAACCATAGCTTTCAATTTCTTCATTTCTCTCTGCTTTAAAATAAAAATCAGCCATAAATTGAGCAATCTCTTTCATAATTGCTGGATTTAATTCACCTTTTTCTAATAATGAAGTCAAACAAGCTTCTTTTGGCAACTGCTTCATTTTTACAGCATAATCAACAATTTCGCCTTCCCCTCCAAAAAAGAAATTTCCATTTCTTTTTACTACTGGTGTTACCTCTAGATAAATATCTGGCGAAAGCCTCTTATTTAACCTTAATTCTTCCTCACAAAAATAACGCCTTTTTTCTAAAGTAGTAAAATCTAAAAAACCAAAATCTACTGGTTTCTTAATCTTATAAACAAATTCACCGGTTAAAAATATCCAAGAAATATGAGTTTGAATAAGCTTAATGGTTTTTACAGGATGCGGATATGCTGTGGGTTTTAAAAGTGATTCAATAAATTCCATGTGCTTTTTATGCCATGTTGACCTAAAAAAGGCAAGTGTAAAACTATTTCTTAAAATTCCCAAACCAAATCATCATCTGCAAAAAATACCAATAGGCAGGTATTTCATATTTAACCTCTCTTAAACGCCATATAAACCATCCAACAGGCAATAAAGATGAGGAGATAGCCAAAATATTTTTTATGTTTCTTTTTGTCAATCTTTACCCCTAATCTTGCCCCTACCTGAGCGCCAGAAAAGACAGCTCCACCTAAAACTAATGCCAATCTAGGATCAAAATGCCCTACTAATGCATGACCAATAAGACCAGTTAAGGCAGTAATACCAATCATCAAACTAGAAGAGCCAACCGCAATCTTCATGGGCACACCACCCAAAAGCACCAGTGCAGGTACTTTGAAAAGCCCACCACCTACTCCAAGCATACCAGCAATAAAACCTGCTAGAATCATAATGGGAATAATAACCAGCAGATTTAAGTGATACTCAAATTCACCTATTTTACGGTGTAAGCAAAACCAGTGCCTTTTAACGACCGGATAGGTCTTCTCAGCTTCTTGAATAGGCTTAATCATAAAATAGGCACCAATGAGCAAAATGCCAGCAAAGACCAGTTTGGAAAACATAGGTGGAAAATATGGAGAAAAATACCCACCTAAAAAGGCTCCTAAATTGGTAGGTGGTTCAACAATTAAAGCTAACCACCAATCTATCATCTTAGCCTTTTGAAACACCAACATAGCCGAAATAGTAGCAGCTATAATCAAGACCTGACTGATAGCTGCTGCTTTATAAAGAGGCAAGCCAAAGGCTAAAAGCATAGGCACATAAATTGCTCCCCCACCCTGACCAAACATCATAAAGATAACTGAAACACCAAAAAAAACTGCAAATAAAACCCCTATTTGTCCCCAGCTAAGCATCTTTTATCCCTTATATCCACCCTTAGCTTTTTTTAAACTTCCTAGTGATATTTTTAATCTCGCAAATTAATCTTCCTTGCCTTTTCAATTAAATCCTTAAGCTCATCTTCCTTTGAAATTTCATCAATAAGTTTTAAAAAAATTGAAGAAATTTTATTTTTCTTTAAGGTATATATCACCCATTGTCCTTGTCTCCTATTTTCCAAAAAATCTGCTTCTTCTAAAATCCTTAAGTGGCGTGAAACAGTAGGCTGACTGAGCTTAAGCAATGCCTGCAATTCACAAACACATAATTCCTTTTTTTTAGCAATACAGACTAGCATTTTAAGCCTGCTTTCATCCCCTAAAGCTTTAAAAGCCTTTATCCATTTTTTTAAACCTTCACCCATGAGTTTCCCAAAATATTAATTTTTACATATTTATATATCTTTATATATTGGCTGTCAAAAATATCTTTTTCGGGTAGTGTCAATTATTTTATAGGGTTATCTCCCAAATCAAATTGAATATTAAGTACTTCTTAAACCAGAAAAAAGTACAGAGGCTACAAAAGCAAAAACTTCGTTATTGGAATAACCACAATTTCTTTGTCATCAATTCTAATAATCCCATCTTCTTCCCTGTTTATCAAATAGGCTTTATCAATATTAAATAATGAACAAAATTTGAGCAAACCTTTTGTGTCTTTTTTATCTACTTTTTTATTTTTTCTGCTTGTGGCCAAAAAACTTCCTCTTAAATTGCTTGTCCTTTTTATCAAAAAAGATAACTCCAAATAATTAAGGGCATTCCTTATTGTTTTTTTATGCCTTCCTAAGTTTCTTGAAAGAGCGTCAATGTTTAAAATGATTCCAGGATTTTCAAAAATATATTCTGCAAGTATTCTTATTATTTCTGTATCTTCAACTCCAAAACTTTCAGGAATGTCCCTATAGATTATTCTTTCAATTACCAATTCCCTTATATATTCCTTTATTTCTCTTTCATCCATTGGCAGCGTTTCAGGAAACCCTTTTAAAACAAATTCATTTAGCAAAATGCTAAGTTTTCTTTTATGTATCTCAAAATCTTCTTTTTCCGGTATTTTTTCATTTTTAAATGCTAAGAACTCTTTAAAGGTTAAAGGGCTTAAGTAATGAAATAAATCTTTTTGTTTTTTATCCTGTCCTTTAAGATTTTTTCCTCATATTCTTTTATAATCTTGTCTAAATCTTCTTTTTCTATATCAAACGAAAAATAAAATATTTCCTTTGGATTAGTTCCAGAAGTGAGCAAATGGTCTATAAGATGTTGCATTAATACGGTTTTTCCAACCCTACGCAAGCCAATTATTACATCTACCTGCTTTCTAGATAAATACTCCTTTAAAGTTTCAAACAAAAATCTTCTTCTTAGAGATTTTATCTCCTTTTCTATACTTCCAGTTTCCCACCAAGGATTAAATTCTGCAATTTCCATATTAGGTTATTATAGTATCCTAATATTTAAATTTTTAGGATATTGTAGTATCCTATTATACCATATTCAAATTTTTCTTCAATAACCATCAAATTTTGTGGTTTTAAATTATCTTTTTCTGAAATCCTTAAGTAAGGATTTATTCAAAATCGTATTTCGTTTTTATATACTCTAATTTTTCAGAAATTTCGCTTATTTCCCATTCAATTTCTTTTTTACGTGCATTCAATTCTTCTAATTCTTTTATTAGTTCTTTCTTTTCTTCTATTAAATCTGCATCAGGCAGGAATTTTAGCAATCTTTGTTTGTTTATTAGTCCTACATTTAATTTTTTTGCTAATTTTATTGCACTATCAGTAAAATAAGAATTTGTTATAACCCAAGCTTCTTCACAATCATAAAAATCCTTACCGCTATATACTTCCTGAACAGCCTTTATACCTACTGGATCCGCAGTGCCTTTGACCTGCACAGCTATTTTTTTATCCCCGTGTTTTAAAACTAGATCTACTCCATAATCTCCTGAACTTGGTGTCTTTTCTACAAAATATCCTAATGTTTTAAAACAATCATAAAGACAATTTTCAAATTCAACTCCCCTTAAACTTTCAAGATAATCAGGATGGATTCGCTTCTTTATTAAAGCTTGCTCAATATTTTGCAAAACCGCAGTCTTATGATATATGCGCTTTTGTATTTCATCAAACTTTTTTCTTAGTACTTGAAGTTTCTTTTTCAAAAAAGGATAAGAAGCTTTTTCATTAATTTCCCACTCCTTTCCTTCTATTTCTTGCTTCCAAGTTTTCTTCTTTTCATCCCATATAATATAAATTGAAAGACAGAGACCAATAACAATAAGGACAGTAAAAAGGTCTTTATCTGACATTTTAAGATCAAAACCGAATATACTGAGCAACAATGCAGCAACACCAAGAAGTAAAAGCGCAACCAACATGCAACCAGGAAGAGAAAATACAAGTGTAAATAGGTCGTATATTTCAAGTCTTTTAAGAAAATCATCTAGACTAAAATTAGCTTTTAATTTATATTTGTAAAGTACATAAGAGGTAGTTAACTTTGGAAATTTTTCTTCTAAGTTACGTAAATAATGAGAAAGCTTGTCATATTCATAGTCAGAAATTACAGGGTCATTTAGAATATAATAACGCCAATCATGGTAAGTAATGATTTCCTGCAAAATACTAACAATCTGCTTAGCCTTATCTAAGGAAAGATTTTTTATTGGGTGAGTTTTTATAAATTGTAAAAATTTCTTTGTTGCATTTAAAAGATAAGCTTCTTCTTTTTGAGAATACATTTTTCCATTATTTTTGGAAATCACAACTATTAAAAATTTATAAATAAACACTAATATTATTGTCAATGATAAAATTAATTGACATATAATTATATTTATGTTTCTTATTAAGAAAAATTATTAAGAAAAAATATTTATAAAAGTTACTATAAATGTTAAGAATTTGCGATTTTTATTATTTTTAGAAAATTATTAAATATGACAACTGCTTTATTTGATGCTTTTTGCAATTACCTTGCAAAGTTTCAAAAGATAATTCAACAAAGTGAAGGGAAAAGAAACCTGTTATCTCTAGTTAATAAACCTACACAACTACGAGTTTTTGTTGATGAAGCAGAGCGTCAACAAGAGTTTCAAAGTTTATTGATAGCTACCAAGTTTGAATTTTCTATTGAAGAGAGGAAATGTAGACAAGCTATCAAAAATTTCTTTCGTAATTCTAGTTGCTATTTGGATTTGTTTAATGGCAAAAAAATAAACATAAAGAGACTCTTTGACCTTATTGCAAAGAATTCCAAAAACAAAGTGATCAAATAAAATTACTTGCCCTAATGGAATTTGTTTATTTTGCTGAAGAATCAATAGATTTTGGTCTGTTTCAAATCCGAAAGTTTTCTATAGAAGAATTAAACACAATTCTGAGAAATGAGATAAATAAAGTTTTTTATCCTTGGGCCTATATAGATGAATTATATAAATTAGCTAACTATTGGTTTATCTGTGTAACGGTTCCGCAATATGAATTAATATTAAGTCACAGCATCAAAATTAAGCCAGGGGCAGAAGTTGAAATAATAGAACCTATTGAAATAAATTATACTAAATATCCTAAACCTTTGGAATCTATTCTAAAATACCTAACTTTGTTCAGATGGGAGCAAATTGCACGGGCAGGTGAATTTAATTTTAATATTCCTTTAATCTTACAAATAAAAGAAAGCCTTCTTTCTTCTCCAAATAACGCTCCTGAGCTTTTATTTTTAGAGACAGAAATTGTTGAAGATCCAAATACTCATAAGGAATTTGAAGTTCCAATAATTAAATTTTACTTAGATGCTTCTGAGACTGTCCAATTCAAAAAATTTATAAATGACATCAAAAATATTTTAGACAATCTTAAAATTGAGAATAAATGGAGATTCTTAGAAATTGCTCAAAACTATCTTATAAAAGCTTTCTTTTCTGAAGGATTAGAACAACTATTGTGGCATATTACAGTAATAGAAGCTCTATTAGGAGAAGAGAAACAGGGTATCACAGAATATTTGGCCAAGCGTATTGCCACTATTTTAGGCAGTACTGAGAGGGAAAAGAAAAAACTTAGAAAAGATTTTAAAAAATTATATGATTTTCGGAGTGCCTTAGTGCATGGTAGAAGTATTAAAGAAACTGACACAACACACTTATATTATGCCCGGAGTTTTGCGAGACGACTTCTTCTTTGGTTTTTGCATTATCTTAATGCTATTCAAACTGGCCTTCCTAAAGATAAATCAGACGAAGATATTCCTGAACGTGAAGATTTGCTTAAATTAATAGATTTGGACAAAAATAGCAGAATCCGTATGCGATGGATGATAGATAAGATACCAGAAGACTTCCCAAATGTTTCTGAATGGAAGGAATAAAAAATAAAATAAAAAAATTAAGGGAAGGTGGGTTTGCAATATAACTTTTTAGTTATCTTATTTTTAAAAGAAAGTATTAGGCAATTCTTAAGCCAACAGTAATTGCTGGACTTAAGTTGTGGCATGATAAAAATTTCTTGAAAGAAATACAAAATACTGGTATTTTTGACAAGAGAAAAAAATATTATAGGAAAAGTAGAGCAAATTAAACAGAAGTTATTAAGATTACAAGAACTCAAGAGTAAGAAAAATGATTACTTTAACCGCTTATCGGATTAACTTAATTTTTAGTTTATTTTCAATATTGTTTGGTATTAGTGGTTGTGTCTACACAGCTACAGTTTATAATCTTGATACTGGTGAAGTTATTTATGCGAAGTTTCAGAATTATTGGACAGGGCATGGGAAAATAACAGCTACAATGCCAGATGGTGAGAAATTGGAGGGGAAATATAGTACGGTAAGTGGTATGAATATGAAGTCAGTAGTTGCTGCCTTTCCATGGGCACAAACATATAGTTTTTATTTTAGTCAACCTGGTATGCAGTTTGGAACGGCAACTTTAACTGGAGACAAAGGCACTGTTGTAGAGATTATATATGTAGTTGATCCTTGGTCTTCTCATGGCTGGGGCGTTGGTC
The DNA here is from genome assembly GCA_030262725.1 of Candidatus Desulfofervidus auxilii. Lineage (NCBI taxonomy): Bacteria > Pseudomonadati > Thermodesulfobacteriota > Candidatus Desulfofervidia > Candidatus Desulfofervidales > Candidatus Desulfofervidaceae > Candidatus Desulfofervidus > Candidatus Desulfofervidus auxilii. Next base: position 15,099 of record JAJSZS010000011.1, read on the forward strand.
GTGATAATAAAGGCAACCGATATCGGGTTCAATTCTAGGTAACTTTTATACATATTTGGCTTACATAAACGAGAGTAAAGTGGAGAGTTAGTTTTTTAAAATTCATAACTTGCCTTCAAAACGTACAAAAACACCAAAAAATTACAAAAAATACAATTTAAAAATTCTTTCAGCTAAAATCAAGTTTATTTCAATGCCTTGACAAAAATTAATAAATACAATATATTGTATAAAATAAAAATAGTTATACAATATATAGGAGGTTAATTTATGCAAAGTGAAATAAAAACAATTATTAAGAGAGATGGGCGTGAAGTGCCTTTTGATATTGGTCGAATTCAGCGTGCCATTTTTAAGGCAGCCCAGGCTGTTGGTGGTAGTGATCAAGTAACAGCATGGCGATTGGCTATCCAGGTATATGAATATTTGATAAAAGCAGGAAATTTTAAGCCTACAGTAGAAGAAGTACAGGATGTTGTAGAAAAAATACTTATTGAAAATGGCCATGCTAAAACAGCCAAGGCATATATTCTTTACAGAGATAAGCGTACTCAGATTAGAAATGCCAAAGCATTACTGCTTAATATTGAAAAAACAATAAGTGAATATGTAAATCAGATTGATTGGCGTATTAAAGAAAATGCGAATGTCGATTACTCTCATTCTGGTCTTATGCTTCATACTGCTGGTTCAGTAATTGCAAATTATGTATTAAATAATGTTTATACTCCTGAAATAAGAGATGCCCATGTTCATGGCTTTTTCCATATTCATGATTTAGGTATGGGTACTTGTGGATACTGTGCTGGTTGGTCATTAAAACAATTGCTTTTAGAAGGTTTTAATGGTCCAAAAAATAAGGTTGCAGCTGGGCCAGCAAAACACTTTGATACAGCCCTTGGTCAGATGGTAAATTTTTTAGGTACTTTACAAAATGAATGGGCAGGAGCAATGGCCTTTAATAATTTTGATACATTGCTTGCACCTTATGTAAGAAGAGATAAATTATCTTATAAAGAAGTTAAACAAGGTATTCAACAGTTTATATTCTCTGTAAATACTACTTCTCGATGGGGTGGGCAATGTGTTTCTTCTGATACAGAAATTTTAACAAAAGAAGGATGGAAGACATATAAAGAGCTTAAAGAAGGGGAGTTAATTGCTACTTTTAATTTACAAACACATGAACTTGAGTATCAACCAATAGAAAAACTAAATGTTTATAACTATGAAGGTGAACTACTTAGGTTTGTAGGTAGAAAGGGAGAAATTCTTGTAACGCCTAATCATCGGATAGTTAGAAAAAAATTTAATAAAAATGAATATACAATTACCCCTGCCATAGAGCTGACCAATATAAAAACATCTTTTTCTATTCCAGCAGCAGGTGAGTATAAAGAAGGTAATGAGGTCTGTGAAGATGAATTTATCCAGCTTTGTGCTTGGATTATTGCTGAAGGAGTCATACCATCAAGTGAAGAAAGGATAGTAATCTATCAATCAGAAACTAAGAATCCAATGAACTGTGAGAGGATAAGGCAACTTTTGCAAAAATTAAATATTGCTTGGTATGAGAAAAAGAGGACAAAACACGGGTTTAATCCAGATGGAACTACTATAGAATTTGTCATAAACAGACCTAATTCACGTATATTAAAAGAAATGCTTAAAAATAGTAAAAATAGGCTTCCTATGTTTGTAAAAAATACTACAAGTCGACAAAAAAGACTCTTTTTAGAAGAATATATCCTAGCTGATGGCTATATAGAGACAGATAATTATGAAAGAAAAAACATATATGTAAAATCCTCCACATTGAGAGATGAAATTTTAAAACTTATTGTAGAAGCAGGGTTTAGCGCTACATTTAAAGAAAATAATAATGGTGTATCTACTATAAGGATTTATAAAAACAAAAATTTTACAGTTAATTTTGCTGGTAAATTTCCTTATAAAGGTGTTGTTTGGTGTCCTACAGTAAAAAATAATACCTTTTTTGCCAGAAGAAATAATATAGTCTTTGTTACCGGTAATTCACCTTTTACTAATATTACTCTTGATTTTACCATTCCAGATCATCTTAAAAAAGAAGCAGTAGTTTGGGGTGGCAAAATATTAGATGAGACATATGCAGATTATCAAAAAGAAGTAGATATGATTAATAAAGCTTTTATTGAGATTATGATTGAAGGTGATTATCAGGGAAGAATCTTTTCATTTCCTATTCCTACTTATAATGTTACAAAGGAGTTTGATTGGGAGAGTGAAAATGCAAAACTGCTTTTTCAAATGACAGCCAAATATGGTACACCTTATTTTCAAAACTTCATTAATTCTGATTTAAATCCAGCTGATGTACGTAGTATGTGCTGTCGATTAACAATGAATTTGAGAGAATTAAAGAAAAAAACAGGTGGATTATTTGGAGCAGGGGATGCAACAGGTTCTATTGGAGTAGTTACTCTTAATATGCCACGCCTTGCTTATTTAAGTAAAGGAGATGTAGAAAAATTTTTTAAATTAATAGAAAGATACATGTTCCTTGCTAAAGTGTCTCTTGAAATAAAACGTAAAATGCTTGAGAATAATTTGAAAAAGGGACTTTATCCTTATACTGCTCGTTATTTGTGTACTTTTAAAAATCATTTTTCTACTATTGGACTTGTTGGTATGAATGAAGCTTGTCTCAATTTGCTTGGAGAAGACATTGCTTCTGAAAAAGGAAGAAAACTTGCTTTAGCTGTCCTTGATTTTATGCGTAAAAAAATCATTGAGTTTCAAGAAGAAACAGGTAATCTTTATAATCTTGAAGCTACACCAGCAGAAGGCACTAGTTATCGTTTAGCAAAAATTGATAAAAATGAATTGCCTGGTATTATTACTGCTGGTACTGATGATGCACCTTATTATACTAATTCCACTCAATTGCCAGTAGGTTATACTGATGATCCCATTTTGGCTTTAGAGCTTCAGGAAGAACTTCAGACAAAATATACAGGTGGTACAGTTTTTCATCTCTTTCTCGGAGAAGCATTACCAGATGCTGAATCTTGTAAACTTTTAGTAAAACGTATCCTTTCTCGATATCGCATTCCCTATCTTTCCATCACCCCTACTTTTAGTGTATGTCCAAAACATGGATATCTTACAGGTGAACATTGGCATTGTCCAAAGTGTGGTGAAGAATGTGAGGTTTATTCACGAGTAGTGGGATATTATCGGCCAATAAGTAATTGGAATAAAGGAAAACAGCAAGAATATAGAGAAAGAAGAGCTTTTAAAATTTATGCTTAATATAGGTGGATTTACACCTTTATCTACAATTGATTATCCTGGATGTTTAGCAGCAATCATTTATACACAAGGATGTAATTTTCGCTGTATTTATTGTCATAATCACAGATTGATAAATTGTGAAGAAATGCCTATTTCATGGGATAAAATAAAGACATTCATTAAAAGTAGAAAGCGTTTGATGGATGGTATTGTTATTACTGGTGGTGAGCCTACTTTACAAAGAGAATTGCCTTCTTTTTGTGCATGGCTTAAAAAAATAGGTTTTTTAGTAAAACTTGATACAAATGGGACAAAACCTTTAATGCTTAAATTACTTATTGAAAAGGGACTTATTGATTATATTGCTATGGATATTAAGGCTCCTTGGCATAAATATAAAAAAATTATTCAAGTAGACTTTCCCATAAGTATTATAAAAGATAGTTTTAATCTTATAAAACAAAGTGGAATAAAATGTGAATTTCGTACTACTGTCCACAGTGAATTGCTTAATTTTGAAGATATAAAAGAAATTATTAAATTAGTTGGAAAAAAACATCTCCTTTGTTTCCAAATTGCTCAACCTACTTCTATTTATAATAAGCCAAATATATATACTAAAGAAAAATTAGAGACACTTATAAAGGAATTTCCTGAATATAATTTGATGGTGAGATAGGTAAAGGGATTTGTTTCCCCTTACCTATCTCTTTAATTTTTTATTTTTTTATTTTTACTTCTTCAAAAAGCAATTTTTTTTGAGAAACCGGATTAGGAATAAGTTTTTTATAAATTGCTTTTTGCTCCTCCTTCTGCAACAACTCACGTGCCATATCAACGCATCCTGCTTCAGCAAGCGTAATAGCCATAAAAAGATTATCTATTTTTTCTTTAAATTCTTTTATCTTACCCATAGCTCCCTCCTTTAAGTAGCTAATAATTGTTTTTTCTGCATCTTTTCAATCAAACGAAAAATAACATTGTATAAATCTTGTAACCAAAATGGTTTACTAATAAATTCTGAAGCACCTTTCCTAAAAGCTTCTCTTGCCACTTCTGCTGTAGCAAAACCTGTAATGATGATCACCTCTGTTTTGGGCTTTTTGCGTTTAATTATCTCTAAAATCTGCATACCATCAATTTTATTCATTTTTAAATCCACTATTGCGATATCAAAACATTTTTCCTCCACTTTTCTTAACGCCTCAGAACCATCAATACATACTTCAACATTACAACCAATCCTCTCTAAAGCCGTTTTTAACCTCTTACACAAAACAGCTTCATCATCTACTACCAAAATGCATGGTTTTTTAGGTTCCACTCTTAAACCTCCCTCTTACTTTTTTTCTCTCACTACCATTACAGGACAAGGTGCTTCCCCTAATACCCTTTGTGTTACGCTACCTAAAAAAAACTTACTAAAAACACTATGCCCATGACTCCCCATCACTATCAAATCACAATTTTGCGTCGTAGCAATTTTAACAATCTCCTCCCAAGGCTTACCTTCTACCAAACGACTTATTGCTGAAATTCCCTTTTGAGAAGCGTATTTATAGGCTTCCTCTAAAAGCTTCTTTCCCTCTTGCTGAAATGCTGATTTTAAAGAACTTATTTTATAAACCTCTATCAAATCAGCATTTTGAGGGACTACATGAAGAATAATGACAGATGCACTATTTTCTTTAGCAATTTTAATAGCTTCTTCTAGTGCTATTTTACTTGCTTTAGAACCATCTATCGGGACTAAAATAGTTTTATAGTTCATTTTACCTCCTATTTAATTGTTGTAGTAGCTGGAACAGCATATCTCTTAACTAATCTTTGTTTCGCAAAGTGAGCTTTAAACACAGTAATAAGGATAAACAGTGTTGCGACAAAACCACTCCCGAAAAGGAAAATTCTACTTAAAGTCTCACATAGATGTACATTCTGTGGTGTAAGATTAATAATATGCAAACTATTCATATATTCAGGAATAGCAAAGGCACGTGAAATACAACATAAAAGAATAAGAATAGCTGTGATTAAACGGATATAAAGTTCTTTTACTAAACTTGTGCCAATCGCACCAAAATAAATGCCAACAAGAGAACCAGCATAAAGAAGTAAAGTAAGACGTAAATCTACATATCCACTTAAGGCATAATTAAAAGCTCCCCATGCTCCCATAAACATAGCCAAAAAAAGTTCTGTACCAGCTGCCACTACAGTAGGTACGCCAAAGACATAAATCATAGCTGGTACACCAATGAAGCCACCCACACCAATGGTCCCAGCCATATAACCAACTGCTAAACCTACAACGATAATTACTAAAAGAGAGATTTTAACGCCTGCTACCTTAAAATGAATAAGAGGAGGAATCTGAAGTTTGCTAGCTAACTCTAAGAGAAATTTAGATGGGCCTGTAGCTCCACCACGTAAGGTTTTAAGAGCATCTTTAAGCATAGAACCACCGATTAAACTAAGAGTAAGCACAAAAAATACACTTACATAAAGACTAGAGCCGGCTTTTCCCAATTTTTCAAAGAAATAACCATTTACCCAAACAGCAAGCTTAATCCCTATAAGAGCAGTTATAAGCATAAAAATGGCTAACTTTTTATCTACATGTCCCATTTCTCCGTGTTTTTTAGAACCCATCATAGCTTTACCAAATTTATGAGTAATGTTTGCTCCTACCGCCATTACACCTGGAATACCTAAATTCATCATCCCTGGTGTCATAATAAATGCCCCTCCAGAACCTATAAAGCCAGAAAGTAGTCCTCCCATAAATCCTAACAGAACAACTACTGCTATTGACCAGGGATGACTTTGAAAAATTTGTGTAACTATTTCTGTTTTATTTGCTATTTCAGCAACTGGAGCACTTAAAGCTGCCATAGCTACCTCCTTTTTATTTATTTTTTAATGACCTGCTGTTTTTTCTAATCCTAAAAGCTTAGGAATACATTCAGTAAAACTACCATAGGTATAGGCTACTATTGGAACTGTTAACATTACTGCTAATGCCCCTAAAACACCTCCTTTCATGTATAATACTTTATTAAATTTTTCCAAAAGAGGGAAAAAACCAAAATATATCCCTGCCGCACCAGTTCCAAAAAGCAACATACGACTTAATATCCGACCATTAGAACCTTTTTCTTTTATTAAAGAACGCGCAGGTAACACAGGGCAAGAAAAGTACACACTTAAATCTTCCAAATGTTTAATTCCTTTTTCTGCTAAAGGATCAAGATTTAGTTTTCCTGTTATAATCACATTTACTGGTAGCATCTCTTGCACACTTTCTATAAATGCTGAAGGAGTAAATGGTATCACTTTCCATGAAAATTTAAGCCCTTCACTTGTTAGTTTTTCTTGAAATTTCCTTGCCACCCCTTCTGCTCTAGCAGTAGCCTCTTTAATTTGCTTTTCTTGAACTTGAATCCAATCTGTCATTTCCAGTGAGACAGGCACTAAAAATATACACTTCAACTCACATTTCCTTTTTCGAACAATTTCCATTACACAATTTAATGTAGGAGATCTTTCATCTGCATCTTGTTCTAAAAAAAGTACTCTCTCCATAACCCTCCTCCTTTTTAAGATTCATTTGAATCAGCCTTAAAGGCTTTTTTCCTGCACTTTTTCAAATAATGGTCAACAACCACTATTAAAGGTCCTGACAATTTTTCTCGGACGATCTTTAACCAGACTGAAGAATAAAAGTTTTGTTGAAGTTTACTTAAAACTACAATATCTGGATGAATCTCCTTGATGAATTTAGCTGTTTCTTCTAGAAATTTACCTTTAGCTAAATAAGATTTAATTAAGACACCTTTTTCCCTATAATTATCGATAGCTGGTGCTATTTCCTTTAAGAATTTCTCTTCCTCAGCATCTTGTTTTGAGTTACTAATAACAAACAGAACATCCATTTGGGCTTGTAACCGCATTGCTAGTTCTCCAGCATAAAACAATGGAGTTACCGAAAGATGCTCATTGCTTAATGTGACTAAAATACGTGGTGTCATGCTTTTAGAAAAAAACAAAAAGCATGCCAGAAAAAATAGATAAATTATAGGAGGGTTATGGAGAGCAAAGAAAATTTAATGTTTCAAATTTGAACAAAAATGTTCCAATTTGAAACTATAAGCCGTATTTTTTCATTTTTCGCCAAAGGGTTGTGCGAGAGAGTCCTAGAATTTTGGCTGTTTTATATTTATTATAACCTGTTTGTTCTAAAACTTTTTTAATATAATTTTTTTCTTGTTCTTCTAATGGAGAAGTTTTGGGTGGTTCTTCTGTTTTCACTTCAAAGGCAATTAAATCAGGAGGGAGATCGTGAATATCAATTTCTTCTTTTTCAGATAAAGCAACAGCCCTCTCAATTATGTTTTCTAGCTCTCGCACATTTCCAGGAAATGGATAATTTAACATTTTCTCAAGAGCTTTTTCTGTAACAGAATGAACATTTTTCCCAAAAAGAGCATTATATTTATTCAGAAAATGATTTATTAATAAAGGAATATCTTCCTTTCTTTCTCTTAAAGGTGGTAAAACAATATTAACTACATTTAATCTATAATATAAATCTTCCCTAAACTTACCTTCTTCAACCATCTTTTTTAGATCTCGATTAGTAGCAGCAATAATTCGAATATTTAACAAAATAGGTTTGATACCACCTACTCGAATGATCTTTTTTTCCTGAATTACTCGTAAAAGTTTTACCTGCATAGATAAAGGCATTTCTCCAATTTCATCTAAAAAAACAGTGCCACCATTAGCTGATTCCAATAAGCCTATCTTTGTGTGGGTAGCACCTGTAAAGGCTCCTTTTTCATATCCAAATAATTCACTAGCAATAAGTTCTTCTGTAAAGCTTCCACAATTAAAAGAAACAAAAGGAGCATGTTTACGAGGACTATGATAGTGGATAGCTTTAGCTACTAATTCTTTCCCTGTACCTGTTTCTCCCTGAATAAGAACATTACAATCAATAGGTGCAACTTTAATAATTAATTCATATATTTTTTGCATTTTTAAACTTTTTCCAACCAACTCTGTAAATGTATATCTTGCCAATGTTTCTTTTAATTGTTTATTTTCAAAAACTAATAATACTTTTTCTTTAGCTTTATGAACAAGAGCACGAAATTCATCCAATTTAATAGGTTTTGTTATATAATAAAATGCCCCCATTTTTGTAGCTTCAACTGCCGATTCTATTGAGCCATAAGCAGTAATCATAATTACTTCTGTTTCAGGAGATATAGCTTTAATTCGTTCTAAAACTTGAAGACCATCTAATTTAGGTAACTTAAGATCCAAAATAACTAAATGAAATGGATGGGAGGACATTTTCCCTAAAAATGTTTCTCCATCTAAAAAGGTCTCTACTTCTTCATATCCTTCTTTTTCTAAAACCTTTTTTAACCTTTTACAGACAATTTCCTCATCATCTACAATAGCTATTTTGAATTTGATTTGACTTTCCATTTTATGCCTTTATAGGTAAAAGAATAGTAAAGGTAGTTCCTTCATTAACTTTACTTTCAACAAATATTTTCCCTTTATGTTTTCTTATAATACCATAAGTCACAGCCAACCCCAAACCTGTTCCTTCTTTTTTGGTTGTAAAAAATGGCTCAAAAATGCGAGATAAATATTCTTTAGGAATACCTTTTCCAGTATCTGCTATCTCAATTTTAATAAAATTATTATCTTTTTCTGCCCCAATAAAAAGAGAGCCACCTTTAGGCATCGCTTGAATGGCATTTTCAATAAGATTAACAAATATTTGTCTTAGACTTGTTGGATCTCCTTTAATAAGGGGTAAATCTTCATTTATATCTACTTCTAATTCAATATTATTAAGCTTCATTTGATTTTGAAATAATTTTAATACATCACTAATAATTTTTTGAATACTTACTTGCTTCTTTGCTAAAGGTTTAGCCCTAGAAAAATCTAAAAGATTTTCAACAATGTCTGTACAGCGTTGGGCTTGTTGTAAAATATCAATTAAATACTCTTTTTGTTCTGGACTTAGATCTTTTTCAAACTCCTCCAAAAATAATTGAGCTGTGATGACAATATTATTTATAGGATTGTTCAATTCATGAGCTATTCCAGCAGTTAGAGTACCAATAGATGCCATCTTTTTAGCTTGAATTATCTGTTGATGTTTTAAGTCTAATTCTTGAATCATTTTATTTAAAGCATCTATTAAAGTTCTTATTTCTAGCGGTACTTCTTTTGGTCGTGGGAAAGAAGAAAAATCACCTTTACTAATTCTATCGGCAGATTGTTGGACAAAGTTTAAAGGACGGACAATTTGGTAAATTGTTATGTAAATAAGTAAACAACCCATAGACACACTTACAAATCCAAAATATAATGCAATATGTCGAGATAATGTAAAGGCTCTACTAATGTTGTGTTTTACTTTGTTATCCAAAAAGATGGCAATATCTACTAATTTTTTTCCTATTTCTCTAAGTTTTTCTTCTTTCTTACCATTATTGCAAGGGTTAAGATTGATAAATAATTCTTTATAATTCTCTATAAGATTTTGTAATTTTTGGTATGTAGAAAGGCCAATAAATGTTTGAATTTGGGTTTTATTCTGATTTAAAAGATTCTCTGCTTTTTCAACATATTCGAGAGTATTTTTATAACTGGTTTGTTCCTTATAAAGAAGGAAATTTTTTTCATAACGCCTTATTTCTAATATATCATTTAAAAATTCATCATTTTTTTCTAAAAATGCCACATTGTGTGCTATTTTATTTATGTTCCAACGATCTATTATTATGCCACAGATTATTAATGTAAAAAATACAAAAACTACAAAGAGAATCCTACCTCGAGATGATTTCCACCATTTGAAATTATTTACTACAAACTTTTTCATTTTAGCGCAGCATTTTAAACCCTCATTTTATTTTTAGTCAAGATAGCCCTTTGGGCTTTCTTTTAAACCACAGTTGCTTCTGATTCTTCTCTTACAGGTGGTACTATTTCAAAATGTAAATCTCCTTCTCTTACTACTATGTTTATATGGCTACCATCAGGAACTTCACCAGCAATAATCTTTTTAGCTAAAACAGTTTCAAGTTTACGTTGGATATAACGTTTTAATGGACGTGCACCATATACTGGATCATAACCTTCTTTGGCAATAAATTCTTTTGCTTCTTCACTTAATATAAAAGTAATACCCCTATCTTTTAAGCGTTCTTGGATATAGCCTACTTGTAAATCAACAATCTTTTTAATTTCTTCTAAGGTAAGCGGTTTAAAAAGTACAATTTCATCAATCCTATTTAGAAATTCAGGTCTAAAATGTGCCCTTAATTCACGCATTACAGCAGTTTTTGCTTCAGGTTTTATCTCTCCAGTAGCAGTTATACCTTCAAGCAAATATTGACTGCCAAGGTTTGAGGTCATAATAATCACAGTATTTTTGAAATCCACTGTACGCCCATGAGAATCTGTTAGTCTTCCATCATCTAGTATTTGCAAAAGAATATTAAATACATCTGAATGTGCCTTTTCAATTTCATCAAGTAAAATTACACAATATGGTTTTCTTCTTACTGCTTCAGTTAATTGACCACCTTCTTCATAACCTACATAACCAGGAGGGGCACCAATTAATCGAGAAACTGTATGTTTTTCCATATATTCTGACATGTCCAGACGAACCATATTTTCTTCAGTATCAAATAATGCTTCAGCTAAAGATTTTGCCAATTCTGTTTTTCCCACACCAGTGGGACCAAGGAAGATAAAAGAGCCAATTGGGCGATTAGGCTCTTTTAATCCTGCCCTTGCCCTTAAAACTGCATCTACAACAGCCTGCACTGCTTCATCTTGCCCTACTACTCTTCTATGAAGTATCTCACCTAATCTCAATAACTTTTCTCTCTCTCCTTCCATAAGTTTAGTTACAGGTATACCTGTCCAACGAGAAACTACTTCAGCAATCTCTTCTTCTGTTACTTCCTCACGTAAAAGTCTTCCAGTTCTTTGTACCTCTGCTAATTTTTTCTCTGTTTCCTTTAATTCCCTTTCTAAATTTGCTAATTTCCCATATTTTAACTCTGCTGCTTTATTCAAATCATACTCACGTTCTGCCTTTTCAATTTCCTGTTTTATCTTATCAATCTCTTCTCTAAGCTTCCTTAACCTTGCAATAACTTCTTTTTCAGCTTCCCACTGTGCTTTTAAGGCATCAGCCTTATTTTGTAAATTAGCCAGTTCCTTTTCAATTGCTGCTAATCTCTCTTGAGATGCCTTATCCTTTTCTTTTTTAAGTGCTTGTTGTTCAATCTCAAGTTGCATAATACGGCGCATAACTTCATCCAATTCTGAAGGCATAGAGTCAATTTCTGTCCTAATCATAGCAGCAGCTTCATCTACCAAATCAATGGCTTTATCTGGTAAGAATCTATCAGAGATATAACGATGTGAAAGTACTGCTGCAGCTACAAGAGCACTATCCTTAATACGTACACCATGATGTACTTCAAACTTTTCTTTAAGACCACGTAAAATTGAAATAGTATCTTCAACGCTAGGTTCATCTACTAATACAGGTTGAAATCTTCTTTCTAAAGCAGGATCTTTCTCAATATATTTTCGATATTCATCTATAGTTGTTGCTCCAATGCAGTGTAATTCACCTCTAGCAAGCATGGGTTTTAACATATTACCTGCATCAATTGCTCCTTCAGCCTTGCCTGCTCCAACAATAGTGTGTAACTCATCAATAAAAAGGATAATTCTTCCTTCACTAGCCTGAATTTCCTTTAAAACTGCTTTCAATCTTTCTTCAAATTCACCACGATATTTAGCACCAGCTAAAAGAGAAGCTATATCTAATTGATAAATAGTTTTATCTTTTAATCCTTCTGGAACATCTCCTCTTACAATGCGTTGAGCTAAACCTTCTACAATAGCTGTCTTTCCTACACCAGGTTCTCCAATAAGAACAGGATTATTTTTTGTACGCCGGCAGAGAATACGAATTACCCGTCTAATTTCAGCGTCACGACCAATAACAGGATCAAGCTTGCCTTTTTGTGCCTCTTTAACAAGATCTCGACCATATTTTTCCAATGCTTCATATGTTTCTTCTGGTGTAGGGCTTGTAATGCGTTGAGTCCCTCTTATTTTTGTTAAAACTTCTAAAAATCTCTCTCTTGTAATATTAAAAGTTTGAAAGATACGACCTGCTGGAGTTTGTGTTCCTTCTTCAATAAATGCTAAAATTACATGTTCTACACTAGTATATTCATCCTTTAAGTGTTTTGCTTCCTCCTGTGCTCTAGTAAGCAGTCTATAAAGTCTCTGTGAAAGATAAATTTTACCTAATTCTCCACCTATTCCTCTAATTTTAGGTCGCTGTTCTAAAACTGATTCTACTTGACTTTTAAAACTTTCTAAAGGCACATCCATCTTTTGTAAAATTCTTGGCAATAATCCGCCCTCTTGTTCTAAAAAAGCTAAGAGCAAATGTTCTCCGTCTACTTCTTGATGGCCATAGCGGATGGCAATTTCTTGAGCACTAGCCAATGCTTCTTGAGTTTTTTGTGTAAACCGAGAAATATCCATCATTTCACCTCCAATTTAGCTTTATTTTTTAAATAAGCATCTATTGACTTAAAATCAATAGGCGCTATACTGCGTGGTTAAATGGAATGGTATATTCCTTCATTTGATGAGGCAGATGTTGAGTATTTGGTTAAAAAATTAAAAATTCCTCATCTTTTGGCAAAAGTTCTAATTAATCGTGGATTAACTGAACCTGAAATAGTTTATCGTTTCCTTTATCCTCGCTTAAGTTATTTGCATGATCCTTGGAAATTTAAAGATATGAAAAAAGCTGTATATCGAATTTATAAAGCTATAATTAATCAAGAAAAGGTGTTAATTTATGGTGACTATGATACTGATGGTATTACAAGTACTAGTATTCTTTATCTTTTTTTATTTCCTCTTATTTCAAAACTATTTTATTATTTACCGCATAGATTAAAAGAAGGCTATGGACTTAATATCCAAGCTATAAAAAGATTTGCTGAAATGGGCATTAGTCTTTTAATTACAACTGATTGTGGGATAAGCAATAAAGAAGAAATAGTTTTTGCCAATCAGCTTGGTCTTGATGTCATTATTATAGACCATCATGAAGTTCCAAAAATATTGCCACCTGCTTATGCTATTATTAATCCAAAACAACCTGATTGTTCCTTTCCATTTAAAGAGCTGGCAGGGGTAGGTGTTACCTTTAATCTTCTTATTGCTTTACGTCAATTCTTATATAGACAAGGTATATGGAATGAATCAGAGATACCTAATTTAAAAGTATATCTTGATTTAGTTGCCTTAGGGACAATTGCAGATATGGTGCCACTTATAGATGAAAATCGTATTTTTGTTAAATGTGGCCTTGAAGTATTAAGTACAACTCAAAGACCTGGATTAAAGGCATTAAAAGCCATAAGTGGTTTGAATGATAGAATAACAGTAAAAGAAGTTGCTTTTAGACTTGTACCACGTTTAAATGCAGCTGGTCGTTTAGATACACCTGAAATAGCTTTAAAACTTCTTTTAACTAATGAAGAAGAGGAAGCTTATCATTTAGCAAAAATTTTGAATGAAATCAATTCTAAGCGTCAACGTTTAGAAGAAAGTATTTGGCGTGAAGCGCAGAAAATGGTTAAAAATGGGCAAAGTGTACTTGTTAGTAATCATTGGCATCCTGGGGTTATTGGAATTGTTGCAGGACGTTTAGCAGAGATAAGTAAAAGACCAATACTTCTTATTACTTTTGAGGGAGAAATTGGTAGGGGATCTGGAAGAAGTATTGAAGGTTTTGATTTATTTGCTGCTCTTTCTCAGTGTGCTAATTACCTTAAAAGTTATGGTGGTCATAAATTAGCTGGTGGTTTTAAAATTGAAATGAAAAATATATCTAGTTTTATTAATATTTTTGAAGAAATGATTAAAAAAGCATTAAAAGAAATAAAACCTAAATTATATTTAGATGCTGAGGCACGTTTAGAAGAAATAACACCTTCTTTTATGAAATATCTTTCCCTTTTTCCTCCATATGGATATGGCAATCCAGAACCTTTATTTCTTTCACCTCCTTTAACAGTAAAACAGGCTATTCTTACTCAAGAAAAACATTTAAAATTGCTTCTTTGTTATCAAAATTTTATTTTTGAGGCTATTGGAATAAACTTATCTTCTTTTTATCCCCCACCTAATCCAGTACAAGTTGCTTTTACACCTTATTTTGAATATTGGCATGGAGAAAGTACTCTTAAATTTAAAATTCAGGCCATAAGAGGGAAATAATTATCTCATCATATAATTTAATATATCTAAGTAATCTGATAGCAATCTTGTAATAAGAAATTTTTTTCTAACCATTTCTTTACCTTTTTTACCCATTTCTTTTGCTAAATTGGGAGATCTTAAAATTTCTATTATTCTATCTGCAAATCCTTCTATATCATTAGGATTGACTAAAAAACCATTCTCTCCATCTTTTATTTGAAGAGGAATTCCTCCTATATTTGAAGCTACCACTGGCTTGCCTTTCCATAGAGCTTCTGTAACAGTGAGAGCAAAGCCTTCTCTTAAAGATTTTTGAATTATAACAGCTGAAACTCGTTGTAATGCATTTACAAGAATACAACTATCACTAGTTATAAGAGCTATATCTCCTTTTTTTATTAATTTACTTGCTTTTCTTTTTATACGCTCATAGACTTGATGTCCTTCAGGATCATCTGTAGCTGTACTTCCACATAATACCAATCGACAATTTATTTTTTCTCTAACAAGTTTAAATACCTCTATTACTCCTTCAGGATCCTTCCACTTATCAAATCTTGAAACTTGGGTTATGAGTGGTCTATCATTTGGAACTTTGAATTTTTTTAAATATTTTAAAATAGTTCCATTAGGAATTTCTTTATTTGTAGGACAAAGTGGATCAATAGCAGGATAAACAACTCTTTGTTCTACTGGCAAATCTGCTTGTCTATATTCTTCATTTGAAACAATAACCATATCATATCTTAATATAAATTTTTTAAGAAAATCCCATAATGCTTTATTTGGTTTTGATAAATCTACATGACATCTCCAAATCCATGGCTGTCTCTTTTTATAGCATTTAATAAGAGGCAAAGGTTGAGGATCATGAATAATAACACAATCATGCTCTATATGACAAAAAGAAGAAAAATTTTCATTAGCTTGAATATATATATGTTTTTTCATATCAGTTAGATTAATAGGATCACCTTGAAGCGCATTATGAAACTTTTTTGTTGTATCAAAAAAATCAGGTGTTCCATGAAGTATTCTCCAATCTGCTACTAATCCTATATCATTCATTAATGGTACTAAAGAATTAAGTATTCTTGCTACACCACCACCAATGTAAGTAGAATTGATATGCACAATACGTTTTCCATAAAGTTTTCTTGCTTTTTTATATATGCTAGATATAACTTCGTCACCTATAATTTCTCTATAGTCTTCTAGTGTGCGCATTCTTCTAATTCTCTTAATAACTTTCGTATATCCTCTTGAGAATCTACATTAAATTTAGCTTGAGAAGCACTTAATCCAACTTTAATAGAGTATGCAGATTTAGGAAGAACAGCAAAAACATCTTCATCGGTTCGGTCATCACCTATAGCTAATATAAAATCCCATTTTTCTTTTTGAATCCATCTTAATGCTGCCCTTCCTTTATTTATGCCTGCGTCTTTGATTTCAATTACTTTACTTCCTTCTAAAACCTCAAGCTTAAGATTAGCTGTAAGGTGTAAAAGAGCATCTTTTAATTCTCTTGCTCTTATTTCTGCTAATTCAGGATCTGATTTTCTATAATGCCAAACAAGAGAGAACTCTTTTTCTTCTATAAAAGAGCCAGGGGTTCTGTCTACATAAAGTTCAAGAATTGGTTTTATTTGTTCTTTCCAATCATTTTTTAAAGGCTCTATCATTTCCCATTTTTTATCTTTTATCCATACACCATGTTCAGCAATCAATCCAAGATTTAAACTTCCAAACCATTTTTCTAATGTATTTTTATCTCGACCACTAATTATAACAACTTCATTTTTTGACTCCTGAACAAGATTTTTTAAAATTACTATAAGCTCTGAATCTGGCTTTGCATTTTCTGGTTTTTCTACTAAGGGAACAAGCGTTCCATCGTAATCAAGCAATATAAGACGTTTGTTGCTTTTTAAATAATCATTAATTAGTCTTTTCCTTATTTTAGAAGTTAATTTTCTTATACATAGTTCTTGCTGCATCTTTTTAATGTAACAAAGTCTATCTATAAAATCATTTGCCCATTTTACTACATTATAGCGTTTTAATCGTTTTTGCATTATTTTATTTCTTTCCTTTTGTTCTTCTTCTGTCATAGTTAAGGCTTCTTTTAATGCATTAAGCATCTCTTCTTTATTATTTGGATTAATAATAATTGCTTCTCCCAACTCCTTTGCAGCTCCAGCCATTTCACTCAAAATCAAAACACCAGTTTGATCAGATTTTGTAGCTACAAATTCCTTTGCAATTAAATTCATTCCATCTCTCAAAGGGGTAACAAAAGCTACATCTGCAATGTTATAAAGGGCAACTAGATTAGAAAATGGCAAAGAGCGATATAAATACCAAACAGGCATCCATTCAATAGTGCCATATTTTCCATTGATTCTTCCTACAAGCTCATCTACTTGTTTTTTTAATAAAGTGTAATGTTCTACTTTTGTGCGTGAGGGTACAGCTACTAAAATAAAAGTTACTTTTCCCCTATATTCTGGGTATTTTTCTAAAAGTAAATCAAATGCCTCTAATCTTTGAGGTATTCCTTTTGTATAGTCCATACGATCAACAGATAAAATTATTCTACGTTCACCTAACTTTTTACGAAGTTTATTTATCTCTTTTTGTACTTCGCCTTTTTTAACAGCTCTATGAAAACGTTCGTAATCTATACCCATAGGGAACACATCTATCTTTACTATTCGGCCATTTACACTAATATGTCCAAAACTATGCTCATGTCCAACAATTCGTCTAACACTATCAAGAAAATGTCTGACATAATCATAAGTATGAAATCCAATAAGATCAGCACCTAATAATCCATCTAATATTTCTTTACGCCAAGGCAAAAGCCGAAAAATTTCAAAGGCAGGAAATGGAATATGAAGAAAAAAACTTATAGTTGCTTCAGGTATCCTTTCTCTTATAAGTTTTGGAAGTAACATTAAATGATAATCGTGAATCCAAATAATATCATCTGGTTTAGCAAAATTAATGATTGTATTACAAAAAGTTTGATTTACTCGTTTATAAGATTCCCATAAATTTTTGATAAATACTGCATATAAAGGAAAATAATGAAATAAAGGCCAAATAGTTTTATTGCAAAATCCATAATAATAATTCTCAATATTTCTTTGTGAGAGAAAAATAGGAAGACAAGCTTCATTAATTAATTTATCTTTAATATTTTTTTCTTCTTCTCCCTTTAATCTTTCTAAGGCAATACCAGGCCATCCTATCCAGAGAGCATTATAAGACTTATAGAATGACCCTAGACCTGTAGCTAAACCACCTGCACTTGACTGAAAGCTTAATTTCCCCTCTCTTTTTATTACAGTGAGAGGTAATCTATTGGAAACTATTAATAATCTTGCCACAACCCACCCTTTTAAATAATATACCTAATTTTCCTCTAAACTACAAGAGAGTTAAATTATTGTCTTGACAATGTTAAAATAAACAAGTATTGATACAATGTTTTAAAAAATTTTTAATAGTTTATGCGAGAAAAAAATCAAGCAGTTTTTTTAGACAGAGATGGAACAATCAATGAGGAAATGGGATATATCAATCATCCAGATAGACTTATTATTTTACCAAAAGTTCCAGAAGCTATTCGTTTACTTAAAGAACATCATTTTAAAGTGATCCTTATTACTAATCAAAGTGGAGCAGCTAAAGGTTATTTTCCTTTAAGTTTTATTGAAGAGATTCATGCTCTTTTGCAAGAAAAATTAAATAAATATGGTGCTAATTTAGATGCCATTTATTATTGCCCTCATCATCCTGAAGCAGTAATACCTGAATTAAGGAAAAATTGTTTTTGTCGTAAACCAAATCCTGGTTTAATTTATCAAGCACAAAAGGAATTTGATCTTGATTTAAAAAAATCCTATACAGTAGGAGATCGTTTTATAGATATTGAGCTTGCTTATAAAGCAGGCACAAAGAGCATTTTAGTTATGACAGGCTATGGTAAAGGAGAATTGAAATTTATTGCTCCAAAACATCCTCTTACTCCCCATTTTATAGCAAAAGACCTTTATGAAGCTGCTAAATGGATTATAAAAGATGCGGGTCTTAATGATTAAATTAAGCTCCTTTGGGGATATTATTCATACATTACCAGCTTTAAATGCGTTAAAAAAAGCTTATCCTGAGGCTGAAATTGATTGGATAACAGAAGAAACAGGATATTCATTTCTTTATGGGCATCCTTATTTGAGAAAAATTTTACTTTTTCCAAGACATACCTTGACTAAGAAGTTAAAAAAGTCTCAATTATTAGAAATAATAAAAGAAATTATTATTTTGCGAAAAAAATTAAAAAATAATTATGATTTAATTATAGACTTTCAAGGACTTTTAAAAAGCGGCTTTATTGCCTTTTTAGCAGAAGGAAAAGAAAAAATAGGGTTTGCTAATAGTCGTGAAAGGGGATTTTTTTTCTTTTTTACAAAAAAAATTAAAACTAATTATCAAGAACATGCTATATTGCGATATTTAAAACTTTTAAATTGTGCTGGCATTCCTGTCTCTTTTAAAGATATTTCATTTCCTCTTCCACCAGTATCAAATGTTTCATTTGATATAAAACAACCCTATATTGTTATTAATCCAGTAACACGCTGGGAAAGTAAAATGTGGTTTTTAGAAAAATGGACAGCTCTTGGAAAAGCACTTTTAAATTTAGGTTATGAGGTTGTTTTTACTGGTCAAAAAAAAGATAAAGAATATATTAAATTTATTTGTCAAAATATAGGCTCTAGTATAAATTTAGCAGGAAGAACAGATTTAAAAAGTTTAATTCCTCTTTATGAAAAAGCTCATCTTGTCATTTCTTTAGACACAGGTACCTTACATCTAGCTGTTGCTACAGGCACACCAACTATTTCTCTTTTTGGCCCTACAGCTCCTTGGCGCACTGGGCCTTTTGGTAAAGGTCATATAGTATTTTTTAAAAAGTTATCTTGCCAACCCTGTTTTAAAAGAAAATGTAAGACCCGAGAATGTATGAAAAAAATTGAAGTAGAAGAAATTATTTCTGCAGTAAAAGAAAGGGAGGTTAATAATGCCTATTAATGAAGAATTGCTTAAGATTCTTGCTTGTCCAAAATGCAAGGGAGATATTAAATATGTAGAAAAAAGTGATCATGGGGAAGGACTTATTTGTGAAAAATGTCGTTTATTTTATCCTATAAAGGAAGATATCCCCATTATGCTTATTGAAGAAGCTATTCCATTAGATAATTTGTCCTTTTACAACAAAGATTAAAAGTAAGATAAAGATTATTGCTTGTATTAACCATGCAATAAGACAAACAATTGCTGCTCTTAAAGTGCTTTTATAATCTAATGCTTGCCTTACTGCTATTATCATTGCCATTATCATCCAAATAGCCGTAATAAAAAAGACAATTTCTTTTAAAGAAGATATTACTCCTAAAATTCTAAAAATACCAGGAGCACTAGCAAAACCAAGTACCCGAAGCATCTCTCTTGGACTTGATTGGGTTTGCAGTTCAGGTAACCATTTTGTACCAATAAAATAAATTAGATAAGCCCAAATAAACCAACTTATTAGAGCAATTATTGTTCCCCAAAATATTCCTATTATGCTTTGTTCAGTCGTTCCTACACCACTAGCTAAACTTGAAAGTACAACTACAAACATTGCCTGAGGTAAAGCCCCTTCATCTGCCTCTACTTCTTCATAAAGTGCTACTTCAAGTTGTATAGCCCGAAAAATACGCTGTGTAAAATTTTCCATATTTTCTAACATAACATAGGCAGTCTTCTTAAGCAACAAAATTTTGTTTATAATTTTGACATAACATTTTTCTTGCTTTTTGTGTTTTTTTGGAGTAAAAGAAGAAAAAATTTTTCTAGGAGGATCTCACATGCAAAAGGATAAGCCCTTTATTCTTTGGTTTGATGAGATTTCTATTAAGGATGTCCCATTAGTAGGTGGTAAAAATGCTTCTTTAGGAGAAATGTTTCAAAAATTAAAACCAGCTGGTGTTAATGTACCTGGAGGTTTTGCTATTACAGCAGCTGCTTACAAATATTTTATTGAAAAAGCAGGAATTTTTAAAGAAATTAAAGAAATTTTAGATAGTCTTGATATACATAATATTGAAGATTTACGTCAAAAAGGAAAGGCTGTTAGGGAATTAATTCGTAATGCTCCTTTACCAGAAGATTTAATGCAACAAATTGTTGAAAATTATAAAAAGCTTTCTGCAAATTATGGAGAAGCTATGATAGATGTAGCTGTTCGCTCTTCAGCAACAGCAGAAGACCTCCCTGATGCTTCCTTTGCTGGTCAGCAGGAAACTTTTTTAAATATTCGAGGAGAAGAAAGATTATTACAAGCTTGTCGAGAATGTTTTGCCAGTCTTTTTACTGACAGGGCTATTTCTTATAGAACAGATAAAGGATTTGGTCATTTTGATGTTTACCTTTCCATTGCTATACAAAAAATGGTGCGTAGTGATGCTGCTAGTTCAGGAGTGATGTTCACTTTAGATACAGAAAGTGGCTTTAAAGACGTGGTTTTCATTACAGCTGCTTATGGTCTTGGTGAGAATATTGTGCAAGGAAAAGTAAATCCTGATGAATATTATGTTTTTAAACCTACCCTACATTTGGGTAAGCGTCCTGTTTTAAGTAAGACTATGGGTTCAAAAGAGATAAAAATGGTTTATACAGAAGATGGAAAATCTGTTAAAAATATTCCAACTACTGATGAGGAAAGGCATAGGTTTGTTTTAACTGATGATGAAATTTTACTTTTAGCTAAATGGGCATGTAAAATTGAGGAACACTATGGAAAACCTATGGATATTGAATGGGCAAAGGATGGTGATGGAAAGAGTGTAGGTACTGGAGAATTTTTTATTGTACAGGCTAGGCCTGAAACTGTTCATGCTTTAAAGGATTATTCTTTTATTGAAAATTATGTGCTTAAAGAAAAATATTATGAATTAGAAAAAATAGGTAAAGTACTTTGTAAAGGTTTAGCAGTAGGAAGCAAAATCGGTCAAGGCAAAGCCCATATTATTGCTTCTGCTGAGCATATTGCTGAGTTTAAACCAGGTGAAGTATTAGTAACTGAAATGACTGATCCAGATTGGGAACCTATTATGAAAGTAGCATCAGCTATTGTCACTAATCGTGGTGGGCGTACTTGCCATGCGGCTATTGTTTCTCGTGAGTTAGGTATTCCTTGCGTTATTGGTACTGGAGATGCTACAGAGATAATAAAAGATGGACAGGAAATTACAGTAGATTGTAGTGAAGGAGAGGTAGGATATGTATATGATGGGATTATTCCATTTGAAATTGAGCATATAGATTTAAAAACATTACCAAAGACAAAAACAAAAGTTATGATGAATGTTGGTATTCCTGAAAAAGCCTTTTTACAAGGTCAAATTCCTTGTGATGGTGTTGGATTGGCTAGAGAAGAATTTATTATCAATTCTCACATAGGTATTCATCCTCTTGCCCTCATCCATTTTGAAGAATTAAAGAAACAAGCAACTACTGATCCTCAAATTGCTAAAATAGTAGCTGAAATAGAAGAAAAAACAAAAGGTTATCCTAACAAAGAAGCTTATTTTGTAGAAAAACTTGCCAGTGGCATTGCCCGAATTGCAGCTGCTTTTTATCCAAATGATGTGATTGTGCGTCTTTCTGACTTTAAAACTAATGAATATGCAAATTTGATTGGAGGGCAACTTTATGAGCCACATGAACATAATCCTATGATTGGTTGGAGAGGGGCTTCACGATATTATGATGAAAAATTTAAACCTGCTTTTGGACTTGAATGTAAGGCGATTTTAAAGGCTAGAAATGAAATGGGTTTAACTAATATTAAAGTAATGATACCATTCTGTCGCACTCCAGAAGAAGGTAAAAAAGTTATAGAGGCAATGAAAGAATTTGGATTAGTACAAGGTGAAAATGGTTTGGAAATTTATGTTATGTGTGAAATTCCTAGCAATGTTGTACTTGCTGATGAATTTGCCAAAATATTTGATGGTTTTTCTATTGGATCTAATGATTTAACTCAACTTACACTTGGCTTAGATAGAGATTCAGAATTGGTATCTTATCTTTATGATGAAAGGAATGAAGCAGTAAAACGTCTTATTTCACAAGTTATTAAAGTAGCTAGAGAAAAAAATAGAAAAATAGGCATTTGTGGCCAAGCACCAAGTGATTTTCCTGAATTTACAGAATTTTTAGTAAAATGTGGTATTAATTCTATTAGTTTAAATCCTGATGTGGTGGTCAAAACAAAATTATTAATAGCAAAGATAGAAAAGGAGTTAGGAATGGCTGAAAGTTAACCACCTTTATCAAAAGATTTATATCTGTAAGTAGCTTCTATAGTAGAGACATAATCTTTAATACCTTTTGCAATTCCATCAACAAGGGTAACTAGATACTTTGGATTACGTAATCGTTTTGCCTCTTTAGGATGATCAATAAAGCCTATTTCAACCAAAACAGCAGGCATTTTTGTTCCTATTAACACATAAAAAGGTGCTTGTTTTACTCCCAGATTTACTACTGGATTAAATCCACGATAAGTAAGAAATTTAATAATTCCCTGTTGAATTTCTGCTGCCATATATGCAGATTCTTTAATTTTTGCCCTTACTAACAGATCCTGTAAAATTTTTTCTAATTCCCCCATACGCTTACTTAAAGAAGCATTCTCACGACTAGCTACAGCTAAAGCATGAGTATCATCAGTTAAACCTACAAAATAAGTTTCAATACCTTGTAAACGACGACTAGCACAAGCATTGCAATGAATGGATATAAAAAGATCAGCATTTATTTTATTAGCAAATTCAGCTCTTTTTTCCAAAGAAACATATTTATCCTGATTACGAGTAAGAAATACTTCACATCCTAATTGTGTTTCTAATTTTTTCTTTAAAAGACGAGCAACTCGTAATGTTATATCTTTTTCCTTTAATCCATAATAGCCTATAGCTCCTGGATCTTTTCCTCCATGACCTGGATCAATAACAATCTTTTTGACTTTAAGACCTAAGACCTGCGGTAAAGAGATAGATGGTTTTTGAATATCAAAGGCAGTTAGAATTAATTTAGATTTAACAAAACTCAAATTATATGGAATCTTAGTAGTTTTAAGATAAAATACTATCCTTACTGTTTTTTTATTAAATTGTGCTAAGCGAATTCCTGATACTAAGGGATGAGATATTTTAAGTTTTTTCTTTATACCTCTTGGTAAATAAGCTGGCCATAAATCTATAACAAGACGAGGAGGCAGATTTTTATAAGAAATAGCAGGTAAAATAAAATCTTTATAATGAGGTTTACCAGTAGTTTTAATTATCACTTTAAAGCCTTGAGGTGGAGGATAAGTAACCTTTATAGAACGAATACAAATTAATTTTTTAAGTAAAGGAGAATTGATAAATAAAATTAAATTATGTTTTTTCTTATTAATTTTATAAGTAAAAGCTTTTTTTAAATAAATAACAATACGTACAGTTTTTTTATTAAACTGAGCAACTCTAACCTTTTTTATTCGAGGATCAGAAAAAACAAAGTTTTTTTTCATACCTTTAGGTAAATAAACTGGCTGAGTGTCAATCACGAATCTTAAAAAATTTTTCTTTTTAGCAGGCAATTTGAAATACCTATAAGTAAAAGAACCACTCATCCTAATTTTTATTTTTATTCCTGATTCATAAGGGAGAATTTCTATTTTTTTAAAGGCTATTGGAGGGAGGGCAGCTTTTGCTTGAGCTAAAAAAATCCAACCAAAACAAATAATAAAAACAAATATTTTGCGATACATTGGTTTAATTTAGCATTCTTTTTAATTTATGTAAAATATGTAATGCTTCTAAAGGTGTCAATCTATTTATATCTATTTTACGAAGTTGTCTAATTAATTTTTCAGAATCTGATTCAAATAATGGTAATTGTTGATAAATCCTTTTTTCCTGATAAGCTTTTTCTTTTTGTTTCTCTTCAAGCATAACAAGGATTTCTAATGCACGTTCAATCACTTCTTTAGGAAGACCTGCCAATTTAGCAACCTCAATACCATAGCTTCGATTCGCTCCTCCAGGCAACAATTTATGTAAAAAAATAATTTCTCCTTGCCATTCTCTAACAGCTACATTATAATTCCTTACCTTTGACTTCATCTGAGCCAATTCTGTTAATTCATGATAATGAGTAGCAAAAAGAGTTTTAACTCCCTTTCCTTCAACATCATGTAAATATTCTATTACTGCCCAAGCAATACTCATACCATCAAAGGTACTTGTTCCTCGGCCAATTTCATCTAAAATTACCAAACTACGAGGGGTTACTTGGTGTAAAATGCGGGCTGTTTCCTCCATTTCTACCATAAATGTACTTCGTCCCTCTGGTAAGGCATCAGAAGCCCCTACTCGTGTAAAAATTCTATCTACTATACCAATCTTTGCCTCTTTAGCCGGTACAAAGCTACCAATCTGAGCCATAAGTACAATTAAGGCTATCTGTCTAATAATAGTAGATTTACCAGCCATATTTGGCCCAGTAATAATCAATATACGTTCTTCTTCATTAAGATAAATATCATTTGGTACAAAAGGTTTATCTTTTATTGTCTGTTCAATTACAGGATGCCTTCCATCTTTTATTAAAATTTCATCTTTCTCATGAATTTTTGGACGGACATAATTATTTTCTACAGCTACTTCAGCTAAAGCAGCCATTACATCTAAATAAGCAATAATTTTAGCTGATTTTAATAGTCTTTCACTATTTTTTGCTACTTTTTCTCTTATTTCTAAAAACAATTCATATTCCAATGCATTTCTTTTTTCTTCTGCCCCTAAAAGGAAATTTTCATATTCTTTTAAAGCAGGAGTTATAAATCTTTCAGCATTTACTAATGTTTGCTTTCGGATATAATCTTTTGGAACACGTTTTAGCTGTGCTTTTGAAACTTCTATGTAATAACCAAATACTTTGTTATAACCAACTTTAAGATTGGGAATACCTGTACGCTCTTTTTCTTTAGTTTCAAGTTGAGCAATCCAATTTTTTGCTTCCATTGTTTGTCTATTTAATTCATCAAGTGTCACATTATAACCTGGCTTTATTAATCCACCTTCTTTTAAAGTCAAAGGCGGATCATCTACAATTGCTTTCTCTATTAAATTAGTTATGTCTTCAAGTGTATCAAGTTTTTCCCCTGTTTTTTGTAAAAGTGATGATGTGCTTGAAAGAAGCAATGTTTTAATTTCAGGTAAAGGCTTTAATGAATTTTTTAAAACAATAAGGTCTCTTGCATGAGCTCTGCCAAGGACAATACGGCTGTTAACTCTTTCTAAGTCACTTATTTTTTTTAATTTTTCTCTTATATCTTGACGCAATAAGCCTGCTCT
This sequence comes from Candidatus Desulfofervidus auxilii, assembly GCA_030262725.1. Lineage (NCBI taxonomy): Bacteria > Pseudomonadati > Thermodesulfobacteriota > Candidatus Desulfofervidia > Candidatus Desulfofervidales > Candidatus Desulfofervidaceae > Candidatus Desulfofervidus > Candidatus Desulfofervidus auxilii. The sequence continues at coordinate 41,189 of JAJSZS010000011.1, forward strand.
AAAGAAAGCTTCTACCCAATTCAAACGTTCTTTAATAGCATTTATATCTTTTAAAGGGTGAAGCATCATCTCTCGAAGTAAACGTCCACCCATAGGGGTGAGTGTTCTGTCCAATACACTGAAAAGCGTTTTTTCTTTTTCACCATATAAGCGGCGAAATACCTCAAGATGGTTAAGAGTGATATTATCTAATACCATAAATTCGCTTAAATTATAAGTTTTTAAATTAGAAATATGAGGAAGGATTGTTTTTTGAGCTTCTTTTGCATACTGCAAAAGCCAGGCTGAAGCCATTATAGCTGCTGGCCATTCTGAAAGCCCTAATGGTTTTAAAGACCGAATATTAAAATGATTCTTTAACAATTGAGTAGAGGCTTTTAAATCAAGCCTGTCTTTTTCAAAAGAAACAATAAATGTTTGTTTTAAATCAAATTTTAAAGTAAGATTTTCAGGTATAAGCAATTCTTTTGGCTCAAGTCGCCCAATTTCTTCAAAGATTTCTTCTAAATTATTTGATTCTGTAGCTTTAAACTCTCCAGTAGAAATGTCTAAATAAGCAAGACCGTATTTGTTGCTCCATTCACAAATAGCAGCTAAATAATTGCTTTTGTTGGCTTGAAGAAATTCTGGCTCAAGGATCATGCCAGGAGTAATGACCTGAACTACTTCTCGGCGGACAATCCCTTTTGCTAGTTTAGGATCTTCTACTTGTTCGCAAATAGCTACTTTATAACCTCGATTTATAAGTTTAGGCAGATAACTTGAAAGAGCATGATAAGGGATACCACACATAGGGATAGGATCAGGGCTATCCTTTTGACGAGAAGTAAGGGATATTTCTAAAATTTCTGAAGCAATTTTTGCGTCTTCAAAAAACATTTCATAAAAGTCTCCCATACGAAAGAATAAAATAGCATCTGGGTACTGACGCTTGATTTCAAGATATTGACGCATAGCAGGTGTAAGTGATTTATTTTCTAGCTTCATGAGCTTTACCAAGTATCTAATTATATTAATTCGTGCTGTCCAAAGAAAAAGGCAATTTCAATAGTAGCATTTTCAGGAGAATCTGAACCATGTACAGTATTTTTCCCTTTGCTTAAAGCCAAGTCTGCACGAATAGTACCTGGTGCAGCCTCCTTTGGATCAGTTGCTCCCATAATTTCTCTTACTTTAGAAACTGCATTTTTTCCTTCAAGTACCATAGCTACAATAGGTCCTGAACTCATATATTCAGTTAATTCTTCAAAAAAAGGTTTTCCTTGATGAACAGCATAAAAAGCCTCTGCCTTTTTTTTATTTAAATGGAGCATTTTTAAACCTATTATTTTAAAACCAGCAGTTTCAAACCTTTTAATTATCTCTCCGATTAAATTGCGCTCAACTCCATCTGGTTTTATAAGTACAAGTGTTCTTTCCATTTTTCCCTCCTATTGTGTTATAGCCATATTCATCTTTTTATATCCTGCAGGAATATTGAAAATTGATGAAGGGATAGGTTTTTTAGATATATTGATAAGTAAAATTTCTCCAGCTATTTTTCCATTTTTGAAAACTGCTTGTTTTACTAATAATGGCTTTTTTATTCCGAAACGAAGAAATTCATCTTCATTAGAAATATATTTTATATCTATTTGTTTTAAAAAATTTGGATAAAACTGAGTATAAAAATCAACAAAATGGAAACAAATTTCAAAGTCTTTTTCTTTTATCCCTGCACTGTTAATTTCCGCAACCCAAAATTTAGCCTGTTCTTTATGGCCATTTATATCTATTTCACACCCTTCAATTACTGTAGTCAAAATCCCATTTATTTTTTCTTTCCCTTTTACTATTCCATGTTCACATGGATGAAGCTTTTTTTGATTCTGCATCATAGTTTCTGCCATTGCTTGGGCTTCTGGTGGCATTTGAGCCATCATTTGTTCCATCATCATTTTCATTTGCTGAAGATAAGCTTCATCCATTACAAAATATTCCTTTGTTTGGTGGTTAATTATAATCATTTCTCTTTTTGGCACTTCTCTATAAATCATACTAGTTTTACCTGCATCAGTACGCATTGCGCTTTTACTAAAAAACATAATCATACTTTCATCAGAAAATATACCCTTTCCTACATACTTAAGTGTTAAATCTGCAAAGGCTTGTGAACTTAATAAAAACATAAATATCACTAAAATTAAAAATTTCTTCATAATTCTCCCTCCTAATTTCTTTTTCCCCAACCTCCGCCTCCTGGGGTTTTAATAATTAATCTATCACCTTTTCTTACTTCAAAATTTATTTTTCCAGGTAATTTTATTTCTTTTTCCCCAGAAATAACAATATTTTCCCCTTGTTTTCCTGCACTACCACCTTTAAGTCCATAAGGAGCATAACAGCGACGTTCTGAAAGAATAGTTACAGTGCAAGGAGAAAGAAAATAATATATTCTTACAAGCCCATCCCCTCCCTGAAAATATCCTTTACCTCCTGAACCTTTACGCAAATAATAAGCTTCAATAAGAAATGGATAATCGTGTTCAATTGCCTCTACAGGAGTATTAAGCGTATTTGTCATATGAGTATGTACTCCACTTAATCCATCTTTTTTAGGTCTTCCTCCCATACCACCACCTATAGTTTCATAATAAGCAAATACCTTATTTGTTTTTGGATGAATACCTCCAATAGCAATATTATTCATAGTGCCACAACTAGCTGCTGGGATTAAATCAGGCATAGCTTGAGCTAACGCTCCAAGCAATGCATCTACTATCCTTTGAGAAGTTTCTACATTACCTGCTGCTACAGCTGCTGGATATTTTGCATCTACTATTGTGCCAGGTTTTGTCAAAATTTTGATTGGTGAAAAACAACCCTGATTTATTGGATAATCTCCTAAAGTATTTAATAAAGAAAGAAAGACATAATAAACAGCTGCTTCTGTTACAGCCCTAGGTGCATTAACACTTCCTCTTACTTGATTATCACTTTTAGAAAAATCAACAATTATTATTTTATCCTTTATTTCAACATTAACTTTAATAGCAATATCTTTTTTACCAAATCCATCATCATCTAAATAATCAACAAAGCTATATTGACCTTGAGGTAAATGTGTGATCAAGCTGTGCATAGCTTTTTCTGTGTATTTTTTTAAAGCATTTGACATCTCAAGAACTTTTTCCAAACTATAGCGTTCAACAATATTAAGAAGCCTTTCTTCTCCCCGTTCAAGAGAAGCTAATTGTGCTCTTAAATCTCCTTTTCTTTCTAAAGGATTGCGCAATTTTTTTAATAATTCTTCAAGAAATAATTTATTAATTTTTCCTTTTTTTATAATTTTTGTTGGTTTTATTAAAACACCTTCTTTTTCAATATGGTCTGTAACAGCCATTGAGCCAGGATATTCTCCACCTATATCAGCATGATGAGCTCTAACAATAAGAAAAAAATATAATTGTTGGTTTACAAATATAGGCTTTATAAGAGTAATATCTGGAAGATGAGTTCCACCCTGAAATGGATCATTAGTAATAACTATATCTCCTGCCTCCCACTTAAATTGTGGCAGAATTTTTTTCATAGTAAGTGGCATTGCTCCAAGATGAACAGGGATATGAGAAGCTTGAGCAATTAATTCACCTTCTTTATCAAAAATAGCACAAGAAAAATCCCTTCTTTCTCGAATATTAGGAGAAAAAGCAGACCTTCTTAGCACAATTCCCATCTCTTCAGCAATACTAGCAAGCATTTTGTTAAAAATTTCTAATTCAATAGCCTGTTGTGACATATTTTAAAAAAAGTGTTCTATCCTCTTTTACTTCTACATTAAAATCAGGTTCTACCCACACAGTACTAAAAGGTTCCCAGATAATAGCAGGACCTCTAAATTTATCACCTATTTTTAAATTATCCCATGGTATTATTGGCACCTTTAGCCAACCAGATGTTGTATAAACTTTTGTTTCCTCATAAGGAGCAAAAGTAGGCTCTGGCAAACTCCATTTTATTTCCTCTTCTTTAACCTTAAGACGCAAACGCACTGTTACAATCTCTAATGGAAAATCTTCATAAAAATGTCCAAAAAAGCGTTTATGTTCCTTATAAAATGTTTCAATAAAAGAAGAATTATAAGGAACTGTAATTTCATAACCTTGACCACAATAACGCATATCTAAAAAAAATTCCCAGTTTAAAAGTTCTTTTTTAAATCCAGCATTTTTTGCTTTATTTATAGCTTCTTCTAATATATTATTAAAAATTTCTTTAAGTTTTTTTTCTGTATCTTTATTTACATCTATCCAAACAGTACGTGAAAAATCTTTTATAGGAGCAGCTACTAAAAGACCTAAAGCAGAAAGTACGCTAGCTACTCTAGGTATCATAGTCTGTTTTACATTTAATTCACGTGCTAAAGCACAAGCATGGAGCCCTCCAGCTCCACCAAAACAGATAAGGGTAAAAAATTTAGGATCAAATCCTCTTTCTAAAGAAATGGCTCTTAAAGCCTTTATCATATTTATATTGGCTACTTGAATAATCCCTAATGCTATTTCTTCTATTTTTAAGTTAAGTGACTTAGCTAATGGATAAATAGCTTTAATAGCTCGTTCTTTATCTAGCTTTATTCTACCACCTAAAAATTTGTCAGGCAGTAAACGGCCAAGAATAAGATTGGCATCAGTAACAGTTGGTTGCATTCCTTTTCCATAACATGCAGGTCCTGGATCTGCCCCAGCACTTTGTGGACCTACTTTTAATGCCCCACCTGCATCTAAATAAGCAATAGAACCACCTCCAGCGCCTACTGTATGAATATCAACAACAGGTAAGCTTAAAGGAAAACCATCTAATATATATTCTTTGGTAAAAGGTAATCTTCCATCTACAAGACATACATCTGTAGATGTACCTCCCATGTCAAAAGTAATTATCTTTTTTTCACCAAAATTCTTTGCCCAATAAATAGCACCATTAACACCACCTGCTGGTCCAGAAAGCACTGTATGGACTGCCATTTCATAAGCTTCTTCTACTGTAAGCCAACCACCATTAGATTGCTGAATTCTAAGTTTAATGTTTTTAAGTTTTTCTTTAAGTGTTTTTAAATAAGAATACATAAGAGGAGTAAGATAGGCATTTATGGCTGTAGTGGAAGCACGTTCAAACTCTCTAAATTCAGGCAAAATTTCTGAAGAAATGCTTATTGGAAGGTCTAGATTTTTTAAAATAAATTCCTTTACTAATTTCTCATGAATAGGATAAAGATATGCATGTAAAAAACAGATGGCAACACTTTCTATACCTTCTTTTTTTAAAAAAGAAACGCAATATTCTAACTCTTTTTTTTCAGGTCTTAATAAGATATTACCATCTATACATATTCTTTCTTTAATGCCAAGACAATGTTCTTTAGCAATAAAAGGTTTTGGTTTTTCTACATTAAAATCATAAAGTTTTGGTCTTGCCTGACGACCAATAAAAAGAATATCCTCAAAACCAGCAGTAGTAATTAAAGCTGTCTTTGCCCCTTTTCTTTCTAAAAAAGCATTAGTAGCAATGGTAGTACCATGTATAAGTTCTTGAGCGTGATTTGGGCAAATTGAAAGGGCATTTAAGACTGCTTGAGAAGGTTCAGATGGTGTAGAAGAAACTTTTTGAATATAAAGATAATTTTTTTCTAAAAAAACAACATCAGTAAAAGTTCCACCTGTATCTACTGCTACCCGCATGAAGCAAAGGTTTAGCTTTCCAACTGATAACCTTTATAGGGGAGAGGATGGCCATCTAAAAAAACCTTAAATCCATCTATTGCTAAACGTCCATCAGCAGCTAATTCAAGTCCTTTAATAAAGGCAGGTCCATCACATTCCCACTTCATCTGTTCCTGTATACTATCTGCTTTAGCTCTTAATGGTCTAAAGTTACGCATCTTTAAGCATCTTTTTACCCATTCTTGGTCAAAATAAACCTTTTTTGACATTACTAAAATAGGCCCTTCATCAAATACTGCTGTAGCAATATGAAGAGTAGATTGAGCATAAGGTTCTCCACAAATCATACCATCATAGACAGCATCTTCTCCTTTATATTTACGTTCTAGCTGATTAAGACGAACAAGTTTTTCAACCTCTTCTGGCATAAGCTCACCTACATCTAATCGTTCCACATTTGGTCCGCTAAGAATATCTAAACGAAATGGATGAATATTAAAAATACGATTTTTATATACTGATAATAATGGTTCTGTAACAATAAGCATAAAACCAGAAAGACCAATAACATCAACTTTAAAAGATTCAATTTGTTTTAAAACATATTCAAAATATACTTTTCTTTGTTTTAAGTCACGAGGATTAATACCTTTTTTTTGGCAAAATTCTTTAAAATTATTAATAATAACAGGTAAATTTACTTCTTGGCAAAATTTAATCCCACTTGCTTGCGGCTTATCAGTAAAAGCAAATACAATTTCATATTTTTTTCCATGCAATTCACTTTTATAAGCTGCTTTAAGGCTACTAGCACCACCAGAGAAGAAAAAACCAACTTTCATTGGAATTTTACCTTGATAAATGACTTCCACTTTTTAAACCCCCATAGGAGTCAGAACTCTCGGTGTAATGAATATTAAAAGTTCCCTTTTTTGACTTGTTTCGCTACGATTTTTAAAAAGTAAACCAAAGATAGGAATCTTTGAAAAGAATGGTACTCTTTGCTCACCTCTATGAATTTCTTCAGAGAGAATACCACCAATTACAACTGTTTCATTATTATCTATCAAAAGAGTAGTAGTAATCTCTTTCTTTTCAATAGGAATTGCATCCATACCAGGCAAGATTTCACCAGCACTATCCTTATGTACTTCAATATCCATTCGGATCTTTTTATCTGGTGTAATATGTGGTTTTACAGTTAATTTTAAAACAGCTTCTCTAAACTCTGTATAAGTACCCATTTCAGAAACACTACGATAAGGAATTTCTAATCCCTGAGAAATAACAGCCTCTTGATTATCCATCGTAATTACTTTAGGAACAGAAATAATTCTACCTTCTCCTTCGCTTTCCATTGCTTGGAGTTTTGCGTCCAATACCAATGTGGTTGTACGGCTTAAACGAGCAAATGTAACACCAAGTCCACCATAAGTACCAGCTGGAGGTAAATTGACTACTAAGGGAATATCTCCTGACCAAGAACTACCTGTTATTGCATTTTCAAACTCAAACTCATCACCTGCACCTGCTCCACCTCGCCAACCTATTAAAGAAGTTGTACTACTCTGATGAAGATAATCACCTCCCCATTGAATACCTAATTCTTTTGAATAATTCATACTCACTTCAACAATTCTTGCTTCAATCATCACTTGCCTCGGAGCAATGTCTAAACTTCGAACTAATTTTTTTGCTTTTTCTAAACAGCTTTTAACATCTGTCATAATAATACGATTAGTTGCTTCATCATAAGTCACCTTTCCTCGTGGGCTTTTAATATCTTTTAATTGTTTTACTAAATCAGATGCTTTAACATAATTTACCTGAATTTCTTCTGTAATTAATGGTTCAGATTCTTCTTTTTTTTGCAATGCTCGTTGAGCTTGAATAAGTTTTTCTTGTTCTTTTTTTAATTCATCCAAAGGCAAAATACGTAAAATATTTCCTCTTTTTATTGCACCAAGATTAAAAGTTTGTAAAAGTAAATCTAAAACTTGATCCCAAGGTACATTATCTAATTTTAAAGTAACTTTTCCTTTTACTTTATCACTTAAAACAATATTAAAACCACTTACTTCAGCTAAAATTCTGAAAACATTTTTTAAATCAGCATCTTGAAAATCCATAGATATAGGTTCCCCTCTAAAAACCTCCACTGTGCCTGGAAAAATGATTTCAAACGTAGTTGTCTTTCTTTCAATAAATGGAGAAACTGCAGGCTTTTTTTCTTCTATAACTTTTTTTGGTTTAACTTTTGGCAATTTTTCTTTTTTTACTAATTTGATTTTTTCTTCTTTTACTAAAGGTTTCTTAAATGTCAAATAAAGATGTTCTGGGGTGGTTACAATTTTAAAGGGGATTCTTTCCTTAAACCTTACTTCAACAGCAATAGTTTTTTCATCAATAGTATAGGGCAAAATACGTTTAATTCCACACAAAAAATGTTCAGTTTCTAACTCTCTTAAAAGGTAAGGAGGCGCTTTAACATTATTTAATTGTAATATCATTATCCGCCTTTTAGGATGAAATACTTCATATTGAACTTTCCTATCGCTAGTAATAACTAATCGACATTTTCCTGGTGAAATTTGTTCAAAGTCTATTCCTTTTATTTTAGCAATTGGCAAAACAGCTTTTTCGAGTGGTAAAAGTATTTCCAATATATTTTTCTTACTTAAAATTTGATAAGGTGGAATTTCTTTTAAGTTTGAATCTATAACTAAACGTAAATTTCCTTTAAAAAAGGCCCATCTTAAACGTGGATAAACTGCATTGTTTAATGGAACTATACGAGGGATTTTACATTTTAAAAATGGAAAATCTATTACCAATCTTGCAGGTTTTAAAAGACTAAAAGAATTATAATCTGGAATTAAACCATCAGCAATAAGCTGAATTTTTAATTGTTTTCCTTTAGTTTCCGTCCTAATACCTATTATTCCTATGGTTTCTCCATAGGCTTGGAAAATACTCGTTAACCAAAATAGACATAATATAAAACTTATTTTTTTCATGGTAAAACTGCCTCCTTTTTAGGTAAAGACAATTCTACTGTTCTAGTTTTTTCTCCTTCAAATACATCAATATATTTTTCTATAATTATTACCTTATCTTTTCTTATCTCTTTTACTCGACCAGTAAGACCAATTAGGTCTCCTTTTTTTAATATATAACCCTTACCTAACGAATCCTCAATTAAAGCTAAAGGCTTACGCGGATTCCAAATAATACCTTTTAAGCTTACTTCAGAGAGTTTTAGTCTCTGAAGAGGCAATAAAGACTTAGGTTGTGTTTCTACTTCTTTCCTTAATTTAATAAAAGGTTTAAAAAGATCCACTTCAGCCCATACTATATTAGTTAAAGCAAAAATCATTAAAATACTTATCCATTTCATCTCTTTCGCCCTTTCTTTTGTGTAGATTTTGGAGTAGAAAGAAACCTATAAGTAACAAGTTGCATTTCAGCTTTTAATATGATTTTATCTTTTTTAACTTTAGGTTTTCCTAAATCGAGTTTGGAAACATTTACTACTCTTGGCAATTGAGAAATCCTTTCTAAAAACGATTTTACACTTAAATATTCTCCTTCTACTAATAAACGAATAGGCACTTCAGCATAAAAATTTTTTGCTACTTCTTTTTGTGGCTCAAATAAAAGGAAATCTAAATGAGTATCATTGCCTAAAGCATTTACATCAGATAAAACATCAGGAATTTCCTTTTCTTCTGGTAGTAATTGACTTAACCTAAGAAACTTTTGTCGAATTTCTTTTATTTCTTTGTTTAATTTATTTAATCGCTTTTGAGCTAATTTTAATTTTTCTAATTTTTGCTTTTCTTGCTTTAAATTATTTTTTAATCGATTAATTTCTGCTTTAGTAGGAGAATAAAACAAATTCCAAAACAACACAACAACAAGTATTGGAATCATTGCATAGAGAGCAAATCTTTTTGATTTTGGAATTTCCTCAAGTTTTTCTAACATTTTTAAACCCTTTTCTCAACAGGTCGAATTTTACATTCTAAACTAAAGCTCGTTAAATTAAATCCTTGAATTTCCTTTTTCACTGTTTTAATTAATTCAATAGTTTGAAAATATTTTGATTCTTTTAACTTTTCCATAAACTCAGCTACTGCTTCATTTCCTAAAGCTATGCCTTTAATATGAAGCTTATTACCATCTAGTTTAAGATTTTCAAGCCACATCTTATCTGCTAAGAAATTTTTAGCCAAAATATTCAAAATTTTTATTACTTTTCCTCTTTCCTTTTCCAAGTTGGAAATAATTTTTATCTTTTTTTCAACAATTTCTTTTTCCTTTTTTAATCTGGCAAGTTTTTTCTCCGTATCTTTATACTTTTGAAGTTCTGTACGTACAGTTTGCAATTCTTTTTTAAATTCATTCTTTTGACTATTTAAACTAATAAAAGTATAAAGAAAAATAAGACTAATAAGGACATAAGATAAAACAACTATAGAAAGTTCCTGTCTAATTTCAGGGTATTTTTTAACTTCTTTAACAGGTAAAAGATTTATTCTAATCATGTTTCAACTTTATTTCTTAAAGCAAGTCCAAAAGCTACAGGCGCTTGCATACTCCAATATTCCAAATAAGCCGGATCAAAACGTTCAACATTATAATGAATCTTTCCAAATAGATTAAAATTATAAACTTCTTTATTTAAAAACTTAGACATTGCTTCCTGAAAACCAACAATCTTTGAAGAACCTCCACAAAGTATAATTTTTTTAATCTTTGTACCAGAATTTTGTTCAAAAAATTCTAAAGCTGTTTTTATTTCCTGTAGCCATTCATTAGTAACTGTTAAAAATGCTTCTTTTAATCCTTTTAATATATTCTCATCTGAAGTACTTTCAATTTTAACCTTTTCTGCTTCTTGAAATTCCATCTTTAACTTTTCTTGAATCTGTCTGGTCAAATAAATACCACCAGAAGGCACTTCACGTGTAAAGGCAGGCATATTATTTACTAATACTAAAATATTCATTTTACTAGCACCAAGATCTATTAAGGCTACTGGCTCTTCATCTTTTCCATAACAAACTTCATAGGCATTAGCTAAAGCAAAATTTTCCACATCAAGCACATAAGGAGTAAAGCCAGCTTCTGTCAAAATAGCAACATATTTTTCTACAATTTCTTTTTTTGCTGCAGCAATAAGAACTTCCATTTTTTTCTTTTCTTTTTCATCTTCTGAAATTATTTGATAACTTAAATTTACTTCATCTAAGTTATAAGGTATATATTGTTCTGCTTCTACCAATATAGCTTTGTCTAATTCATCTTTTTTCATTAACGGTAATTCTATTTTTTTAGTGATTACGTGTTTAGCAGGCAAAGAAATAGCTACCTCTTTTTGTTTTATTTTCAATTGCTCTTTAAGTGTACTTAAAGCAGTTAAGGCATATTCATCTCTTTTACCTTCATCAATCCAAGTTTCTGGAGGCATTATATATGTTCCAAAATCCAATAATTCATTTTGTTTTTGTCCTAAACGGAGGATTTTAACAGTATGTCGTCCTAAATCTATTCCAATCAGGGGCTTTTTAGCAAAGCCTTTAAGTAAAGTGCTTAAAGAAACAGGTTTTAAAAGTGTTCGCCAACCTGAAAAGACTTTCATTTTCAATATCTCATGCCATAAGATGGCAAATAAGTCAACATTTTTTTCTTATTTTCGGAAAAGGCAAAGACAATGTCCGGTTTTTATAAATAGCCCTGGTAATATTACCAGGGCTATTTATTAAGGATTAAGCTCCTTTTCTTGAGGGAAAAGAGGCAAATAACGATAGGACAATGAAATTACTAAAATACCTAAAGCTACAACCATAATGGTTGTTGCCCATTCTTGCCAGCTTGGGCTATAAACAACCCATTTATCAAAAGGATAAGTAGGAATAGCTGATGTTTGAACTGTAAAGACAAAACGATTGATAACAATCCCTATACAATCAAACAATGCACCTATAATAAGGAAAAATTCTTTTTTACGTAAAGGAGAAATCAAGATCAAAGCTGGAACAATACCAAATATACCCAATTCTGCCACTAATAACCATAAACCATAAGGGCCAAACCATCCCTGATAACACTGTGTTATGGTCATTCCTTTTTCAGGTAAAATATGAATTGCCCAGTAATATGTATCAATAAGTTTAAATACCAAATAAATAGAAAGCATTATTCCTGCTATTTTACCCATAAGTTCAAGTACATTATATTTAACTAGTTTTCTTCCTGTGGCTTTTTGAAGTGTCCATGCAATCAATAGAGTAAATGCCGGGCCAGAGCCAACAGCAGAAAGAATAAAGAGGAAAAATGTCCAAGGCCAAACAAAAAATCCTTCCCTGAAAGCAAAAGGACGGCTATATAGTACGCCAAACACGCCACCTAAAGAACCTTGGTGGAAGAAAGAAAGAAATGTACCAACTGCCGCAAAAATGTACATATACTCATGTAAATTATGGCTAAAAATATGAATAAATCTATTCTTATCTAATTCTGGATTTTCTAAAATAATAGGCAAATATTCTATACATAAAACTAGGAAATATGTACTAATACAAAAGGCTACTTCAGTAAGCATAGAATGCACATTTGCGTACCAAAAGATGTGCCATCCTCGCAATGGCTGTCCTACATCAAGTCCTAATATCATTAAAGCACTACCGTAACAAATCCAACCCACAATAACAGCTAAATTAATAATATTTTTTAATTCATCTATACCTATAATATAGCGCAAAAACCCTGAAAAGAAGGCGCCAGCACCTAATGCAATTACTGCTAAGTCTAATGTAATCCAAAGACCGAATCCAAAATAATCATTAAGATTTGTCTGATTCAGACCTTTAGCAAAACACAAAATCATTGCATAAACACCCCAAGCAAGCACAACAGATACACAAGCTATCCATATTAAAAATTTCTTAAAACTACACCTTTTTACTCCTGGAGGGATTAAAGCAGCATCCATTTTTCCTCTCCTTTATTCATGAGCTTTTTTATGTATTCCTTCTAAATAATAATCTGCCTGCCGCCTTACCCATTCTTGGCGGCTTATATAATAAACACTTGGTTCTGTTCCAAACTTTTCAAGTAATCTAAAAGCAAATGGACTTTTAACCAATTTTGCTACTTTGCTATTAGGATCTTTTATATTACCAAAATAAATTGCCTTTGTAGGACATGCTTCAGCACAAGCAGTAATATATTCTCCATCTTCTAATATTACCCTTCCTTCTGCAATTGCCTTATCACGTGCTTTTTGATAACGATGATGACAAAAAGAGCATTTTTCTACCACACCTCTCATTCTTGTTGAAACATCTGGGTTTAATCCCCTTTCTGTCCCTTTTGGAAACACAGGATCCCACCATCCAAACACACGGGCATGATAAGGACAAGCTGCCATGCAATATCTGCAACCAAAACAGCGTGGATAAATCTGGCTTACAACCCCTATACGATCCTTGTCTGTTGCTTGAGCTGGACAAACATGGACACAGATTGCATGATCACAATGCATACAAGGTCTTGGAATATAGGCTACTTTTGTTTTAGGAGGAGGTTCACCATTAGTTATCCTATAGATTACTAGCCAGTTTATACTACGATACTTATCAGTTTCATCTGTCCGCACTGGTATATTGTTCTCCTGTGAACAAGCAATAACACATGCTCCACAACCTGTACATTTATCAATATCAATTACCATTACATACTTTTCAGCATGACTACTTTCTACATGCATAGCTTACTTTCCTCTCCTATATTTTTATCAAATTAGCCCTGCTCAATGCCCAAGTGGCTATGCCAGTTAACTTCTCTTTTGCATAGCCTAACAATTGATGGGCATTAATACCTTTACCTTCTAAATATTCATCATAAGCATTATGTCCTAACCCTATAGGAATTGCTATCACATCTTGCAATATTAATTCTGAAATATGTACTCTAACTTTTGCTTCTCCAAAAGGTGTTTTTAGTAAAACTTTATCTCCCTCTATAAGATGATATTTAGCAGCAGTGGCAGGATTAATTTCTACCACTAAATCATTTTTTATAAGAACAGTATTAGGTAATGCTTTCACCATATAAGGAGCATTACCTAAATATCCATCTGTAAGCATTAACCTTTCAGATGGGATTAACATAAGAGGAAATTCTTCTTTTTCTCCTTTTAATTCCCATTCTTCATAATGAGATAAATTTAATTCCTTAGGAGAAAATTCAAATTTACCAGAAGCAGTTTTAAAACCTTCCTTTTTCACATTAGGATTAAACCAAATACATTTATTCAAAGTTTCCCACATCGCTTCAAAACTACCTGGTAAACTTGAACCATTCAAATTCAAAGAAACTGAATATTCTTTATCAGCCAATTTCCCTTCACCCTTTTGGTAAAGCTTTTTAACTGCTGCTTTAAGCACTTCTTTATAATTTCTCCAAGGCATAGCTTGTGCTATTCCTTTTATATTTTTAGCTAGAGTTAAAATCACATCCGCAGGGTGCTTCACATCATATGGGGATTTGAGTACTGGTTTTGAAATACCAAAAATTGGATATTGAAGCCCTCTTGGTGTTGTTATACCTTCCCATTTTTCTAAGAAAAATGCTGCAGGAAGGACTAAATCAGCATATTTTGCTGTTTCATCCAAAAATGAAGTAAAAGTTACTACAAAAGGAATATTCTTAAGTGCCTGTATAAAAAGTGCAGGATCAGGAGCAGCATAACATGGATTAGCCTCAAATATCAGAAGAGCATTTATTTTATAATGAGCTTGACTATTTACATTTTCTGCAAAACGATACAATAGACTAGTTATCAATGGGAACTTAGATGTATCTATTCGCGGTTCACTTAATGTTTTTTTAGCAATTTCATCTAAACCAAATTCTGGCCACCAAGTTTCAGATGGGTCATTAAAGCAGATTACTCCACCTTTACGATTAATATTACCAATCAAAGCATTTAAGCTATGAATAGCCATTATTTCATAAAGTCCACAAGGGATATCTCCCTTCCCTCTTCCCCATATTGCTATTGGTCGTTTTGCTTGACCAAATTCCTTAGCTATTCTTATAATATCTTCTTTACTTACACCTGTAATTTTAGATACTCTTTCTGGCTTATACTGCTCTAGAACAAGTTTTTTGAAAGAGTCAAATCCTGTAGTGTAATTATTAATAAATTCTTGATTATAAATTCCCTGTTTAATAAGTACATGCGCAATTCCTAAAGCCAAAGCTGTTTCAGTACCTGGATTTATGCCTACCCATTCATCTACTCTAGTTGCAGTATCAGACATTCTAGACTCAATTTGTATAATTTTTGCTTTGGGTTTAAACGGATTTTCATAAATATATCTATAAGCTATTTGCATTCTTACAGGTGCACCCCAACCTTCTAATAATCCACTACCAAAACTTAAAATATAATCTGAATTTTCTAAATCAAATCCAACATGACCTTCATGCCCTTGTAATGCATTTATTACTAAAGAAGTTGTTTCATCTCCCGAAGGCATAGTGAGATAATTTGGAGTACCATAAGCTTGACAAAATCTTCTTATCAAGCCAGAAACCAATTCATTTCTATAGCCATCAAGACAAGCTACTGTGTATCCATGACCATTTATACGCAATTCTTGCAATTTTTGTGTTAAAATATTTAATGCTGTTGACCATTCAATTTCTTCCCATTTACCTTCTCCACGTTCACCCACTCGTTTTAATGGCTTTTTTACCCTCCGATGTTCTCCATAAAGAAGTTGTACACTAGATGCTCCTAATGGACACAATCCACCACGATTTACAGGATTTAATTGATTTCCTTCAATCTTCACAACACGATCATCTATTTTTCTTACCTTTAATCCACATCCACCTGGGCAGAGCTGGCAAAGAGTATAAACCCACTTTTCCTTTCCTTTTGGAGGCTGATAAGTCCAAGTTTGTGAGAATAGCACCATCTCATCAGCCATTCTCCATGGGAGGGGAGAAAATAATGTTCCTACAGCACCACCAACTACAAACTTTAAAAAATCACGTCTTGTGAGCATGACTCCTCCCTATTTATGACAAGTAAAACAATAATTTGGTGCATCAAATTTTTTATGACATCTCATACAATCTTCCATTACAATGACATAATTTTGAGGATATTTAGAAAGCCTTGAATAAACATATACAGGTGGCTTATCATTATAGCCTAAATCTTTATGACATACTTTACATTCAAATCGGGCAATTTTTAAATGGGCTGCGTGAGAGAAAAATACATTTTTAGGTTGCCTTGAATAAACAAGCCAAGGAATTTCTTTTCTTGGTTCTACATAATTTTTTATAAATTCTATTTCTGCTTTGGTTTCTCCTTGTGGTTCTTCATGACATTCTATACATTTATCTAATCTTGGTATACCTGACCAAGTGCCATTTGGTTCAAGGTAATGGCAATCTTCACAAGTCATTCCTGCGCTTTCAGTATGAACTTCATGACTAAAAAGAACTGGCTGATGTAATTTCCCATAAAGAGGTGGAACAGCAAAATGTTTACCAAAAAAGATCCAACCCACACAAAATGCTAGGATAAAACCTATAACAAAAGGAGCCCATCCTAAATTTTTTTCATTATTTTGACCCATCCTTAACCCCTAAAAATGTATTAAACAAGACCATATAATTTTAGGCTTATTTACCCTTATTGTAAAGATTTGTCAAGAAAAAAGTGTAAGGGAATATTTGTTATTAAAATTTTATCTGAAAGACAATTTGAATAAAATGTTCATCTTGATAATTTGGATTGTCATGCCAAAGCTTTTCAAAAGTAATTAAAAATATACATCCCCAAACATCCTTATAAACATCATAGCTTATTGAACTTATCAGTCTTCTTTCTATATCATTTGTTGCGTCTAAATTTGGATCCCATACATCATATCTAGCCCAAACTCTAATTTTTTTATACCATGGAATTCTAAACATACCCCAAAAAGAGAAACCTTCTTTATGCCTTTCATCTCGGTAAAGTTTCCCATCATCTCCTTTATAAAACCCATTTTGACATCCTTTATCCCTAGCATATTCAGCTGTGATAGTAAAAGAAGGTGCTTGATAGCTAATAAAAAATGTATTTACATACCAATCAGGTGGATCTCCTTTGGCTATATTATCAGTTCCAGGAAAATAAACATCTTTTCCTTTATAATTTTTCCCTTCTTCAGAAAGATTTCCTTTTGCTAAAATACCAAAATAAGTAAATTGTAATCCAGGCAAAATATTAGGAAATGGTCTTAAAGTAATACGTGCTTCTAAAGCCTTATTGGTATTTTTCTCTCCTTGATGATAACCACTACCATTATATACTCCTAAAGCAAAACTCCCATAACGACCTGCATAATATTTATTGACTTTTTCCTTATATTCTTTATCCATCTCCCCACCAAAATATCCAAACCAGGCAATGCCCTGGTCTGCTGAATTAAACATGTGGTTTCTTTCTTGAAACATAGTGCCCTGACAGCGATAGGGATTCACATGTTCTTCAAAATCTAGCCAGGGGAAATGAATCTGACCAAATTCTATAAAATTATTGGTAAATATAAAAAAATCTTTAAAATAAATCCTTCCATAAAGATATTTTAGCCTTACCTTTACATCACCATGGATATCCCTAGTGACATCAGGCGTAACACGAGCAGAAAACCAAGATGTAATTTTCTTCTTTATATTTATATAACCTCTGGTAATGCTCCACCCACTATAATCTTTGCCTTTTTTATCTTCTCCAGCCTTAAAATCCAAATACCACAATGCCCCAATTGAAACCCCTTTAAGCCCTTTTGGTAGGTTAATATCTGCCTTTAATGAAGTCGTTAACAAAAAAACTAGCAAGAAACTCAAAATTAATTTTTTCATTTTGACCTCCTTTGAAGTTTTGGCCTTAATACACAAAATTTTTTACAAAATAATAACAATATTTAAACATCATAATGACAGTTTAAATAACAATTATGTCATAATTTGGTAATAAAACTGTAACAAAAGGTGTTAATAATTTATTTCTGTGAGGATAAAAGAAGGAATAATTAAAATCATATTTTTATTCTTGGCTTTTATATCCATTTCTACCCTTGCCTTTATTGTCATCTTCCTTTTTAAAGAAAGTCTTCCCATTTTTAAAAAGGTCTCTTTAAAAGCATTTTTATTTGGTAAAGAATGGTATCCTACAGATGAACCACCTGCTTTTGGAATTTTGCCACTAATTATAGCTTCATTGTTAGTAACTTTCCTTTCATCCCTTATAGCTGTCCCTTTAGGTGTGCTTTCAGCGATTTATATATCTGAATTGGCAAGACCTTTTATAAAGGAGATATTAAAGCCTGTTATTGAACTTTTGGCAGCACTCCCCTCTGTGGTAATTGGTCTTTTTGGCATGACAGTTATAGCTCCTTTTTTACAAAATATGTTTAATTTGTCTACAGGATTAAATGCCTTTAATGCTGCCTTAATGTTAGCATTGATGTCTATTCCTACAATTACTAGTATTTCTGAAGATGCCTTATACAGTGTCCCTTCAGAGTTAAGAGAAGCCTCCTTTGCTCTAGGGGCAACTAAATGGGAAACAATTTATCATGTTGTAATTCCTGCTGCTTTATCAGGTATAGGGACAGCTATTATTTTAGGCATAGCAAGGGCATTAGGTGAAACAATGGTGGTATTAATGGTAGCAGGAGGTGCTGCATGGATACCAGAAAGTATCTTTGATCCCGTGCGTCCTATGCCAGCAGCTATTGCAGCTGAAATGGGAGAAGCACCTGTTGGAAGTGATCACTATCATGCCCTTTTTGCTATTGGTCTAGTGCTCTTTTTCTTCACTTTAATTTTTAATCTTATTGCTTATTATATTGCCCAAAAATATAAAAAGGTAGGAGAAGCACTTTGAGGAAGATAAGGCAATTTTTTGCCTTTTTCTTAATATATCTGGCTACTATTATTATATGTCTTGGTCTTTTTTCAATATTATTTTTTATCTTTAAAAACGGCATAAGTGTTATAAACCTTGATTTCCTTAAAAAGCCTCCTACAGAAGCAATGACAAAGGGAGGTATATTCCCAGCCATTGTGGGCACATTTTACCTCAGCTTAGGTGCAATTATCTTTGCATTTCCTTTAGGGGTGGGGGCAGCTATATACCTTTCTGAATATGCAAAGGAAGGTAAAATTGTGCATATCATCCGTATAGGCATTAATAATCTGGCAGGTGTGCCCTCAATAATATTTGGTCTTTTTGGACTTGCCTTATTTGTTGTTTATTTTAAATTTGGTTCTTCCATCCTCTCTGGCTCTTTGACACTTGGAGTTTTAATATTACCTATTATCATTCAAGCTACAGAAGAGGCATTAAAAGCAGTCCCTCAATCTTATAGAGAGGCCTCATTTGCCTTAGGTGCCACTAAGTGGCAAACCATTTTTAAAGTAGTCTTACCAGCTGCCTTACCTGGGATTTTAACAGGCACTATTTTAGGCATAAGTCGGGCTGCAGGAGAAACTGCCCCAATTATGTTTACTGCAGCCGCATTTTATACCCCAAAGCTTCCTCGCACTATCTTTGATGAAGTGATGGCACTGCCATATCATATCTATGTTTTGGCTACATCTGGCACGCACATTGAAGAAACTAGAGCAATTCAATATGGTACTGCTCTTGTATTAATTTCATTAGTATTTCTGCTTAATCTAACTGCTATTATTTTACGTATCAGATTTAGAAAGAAGTTTTAAAGATAGCTTAAGCCTTGAAAGAAAAAAGATAAAAATGTATGTTCAAGTAGGGAGGTGTAAAAGATGGGGACGATTATTATAAAAGTACCAGAAAATATTGAAAGAAAATTTACGATTGATAATATGGACATTATAAAGGAATTTTTGGAAAAACTTGAAAGAGAAGAGAAGGTAAAATTTTTAAAAAAAAATTTGGATAAAGTTTTGGGAAAGGTTGAAGTAGAAGATGTGACGGAGGAAGAAGTATATCTCCAAGGTGATTAGATGTTTTTTATTGATAGTAGTGTTCTAATAGAAGGCTTTAAAAGTAAAGGAATCAAAGAAGCACAAAAATTAGTAAAATTTCTTATAACTAGAGTGGATTTATTAGAGTTAGGTATAAACAGTATTGTTTTTAGTGAGACTGTTTATCAGTTGATAAATAAGAAAAAAAGAGCACCTGATATTACGGAAAGATATATTTTTGAGCTATTCTCCATCTGCTGTGTCTTTGCGGAAAACGCTGATATTTTATCAATTGCAAAGGAATTTATAAAAACTTATAACCTAAAACCAAATGACGCTTTGATTTTAGCCACTTGTAAATATTATGGAATTAAAAATTTAATTTCTGTAGACGAGGATTTTGAAAAAGCTTGTGAAAAAGAAGGTATTATTCTGATTGATACCGTAGATAAGTTTAAGGATGCAATCTCTGGAAAATAAGAAATTATAGGAAGTAGAAAATTTAATACTGATGCCTAATTATCTTGCCTTCAAGTAAAAATACCACATGCTCAGCAATATTTGTAGCATGGTCTGCTACTCTTTCCCAGCATCTGGTAACAATGATTAAATGTGCTCCCCGCCTTACAGCCGGACTATGAGTGACCATAAAGTCTAATAATGTTCTAAATATATAATCCCTTAATTCATCTACTTCATCATCTCTTTTACAAACTTCAATAGCCAATTTATCATCTTTATAAACAAATGCATTGACTGCTTCAATCAACATCTCTATAGCTATCTCAGCAATGGATTGTAACTCATTCATACAGCAAAAAAGTGGTGGTCTCTTTACCAATTCTATTACTCTTTCTGCTACATTTACTGCCTGATCCCCACACCTTTCTAAATCAAAATTAATGCGCATAGCAGCAGTAATAAACCTCAAATCACTGGCCATAGGCTGATATCTGGCTAAAAGAGAAAGACATTGTTTATCTATCTCTACTTCAAGCCTATTTATCCTTTCATCTCCTTCAATTATTCTTTTGGCAAGTGTTTCATCTCTTTCATTAAATGCCTTTAAACTATCTCTTAATGCTCTTTCTACTAAAGAAGCCATTTTTAATAGATCCATCTTTAAATCATTTAACTCTGCATGAAAATGTCTCATTATCCAAACCTTCCTGTAATATAATCTTCTGTCTGTTTTTCTTTTGGTTTTGTAAATATCTCTTCTGTTGTGCCTACTTCAATAAGACTTCCCATATAAAAAAAGGCTGTATAGTCAGAAACACGAGCTGCCTGCTGCATATTATGAGTAACAATAATAATGGTATATTTTTCTTTAAGTTTATGTATTAATTCCTCTATTTTTTGGGTAGCAATGGGATCTAAGGCAGAACATGGTTCATCCATAAGCAACACCTCTGGCTCAATCGCTAATGCACGAGCAATACAAAGCCTTTGTTGCTGCCCTCCAGAGAGAGAAAGTGCTGATTTCTTAAGTCTATCTTTCACTTCATCCCAAAGGGCAACTGCTTTAAGACTTTCCTCTACTTTGGCTGCAATCTCAGCCTTATTTCTCCATCCATTTATCTTCAACCCATAAGCTATGTTTTCAAAAACAGACTTGGGCAAGGGATTTGGTTTTTGAAATACCATACCTACCCTTCTCCTTACCTCTGTTACATTTATATTTTTGTCATAGATGTTTTTTCCATCTAAAAGCACTTTTCCTTCTACTCTAGCCCCTGGAATAAAATCATTCATCCTGTTTAAACATCTAATAAATGTGCTCTTTCCACAACCTGAAGGGCCAATTAAGGCAGTAACTTTATTCTCTGGAAATTTAAGTGAAATATTCTTTATTGCACAGAAATCTCCATAATAAAAGCTTAGATTTTCAGTAGCTATCTTTATTTTCATCTTGGCCATTTAACAAAAAATGTGGAACCTTTCCCTAATTCGCTTTCTGCCCAAACTTCACCACCATGAGCCTCAACAATATGTTTTACAATAGAAAGCCCTAGCCCTGTACTACCTGATGCCCTAGAGCGTTCTTTATTTACTCGGTAAAAACGCTCAAAAATGCGAGTTAAATCCTTTTTTGGAATACCTATGCCTGTATCACTGACTTTTATAATCATAAATCTACCCTGTTCTTCAGCGTTTATTTCAATTTTACCTTTTTCTGTATACTTTAATGCATTATCAATAAGATTATTAAAAACCTGCCTTGCCCGTTCTTCATTTGCCCATATAGTTTGAGTATCTTTTATTTTTAATTCAATTTTAATATCTTTTCTTTTTACCTTCTCCTTAAATGTCTCAATTGTTTCTTCAATCAATTCTTTTAAAGAAACATGTTCTTTTTTAAGGCGAAAGCCCTCACTTTCAATTGTAGAAAGCTCAATTAGATCATGAGTTAATTTAATTAAAAAATCTGTATGTTTTAGAATAATAGAGGAAAATTCTTTTATTTTTTCTATGTCTTCTTCATATAACAGTGTCTCTGCATATCCCTTGATGCTAGTAAGAGGAGTACGCAATTCATGTGAGACATTGGCAACAAAGTCGCGTCTCATCCTTTCAAGCCTCTTTAAATGGGTAATATCATAAAATATGGCAATGCTACCAATAGTTTTTGTATTATGTTTTATCCCGCAAAGATGGACTTCAAAGACCCTTTCTTTAGGATGAAAAAGGACAAGCTCTATAGACAATCTTTCTTTTCCCTTTATTACTTCCTCAATCCCCTTAACTAATTTTTCATCCCGCAAAATTTCTATAGAACTTTTCCCTATTTCTACTTTTGGAAAAAGCAATTTAAAAGTATCGTTATAAAGTACAATCTCTCCATTTTTATCAGTAACCACAATCCCTTCATAAATGCTTTTTAAAATGGTCTCTAAATAACCCTTTTCTTGATTTAGTTGACTTATGTATTGCTCAACCGTCCTTGCCAAGTCATCAATGGTATAGGCAAGTATACCTATCTCATTTTTAGGATAAATGCCTATCCTCTTTTTAAAATCTCCCTTAGCCATAGCTGTAGCTGTTTCTGTAATCTTTTTAATAGGTCTAGCAAAACTATGAGAAAGTAAAAAACTAATAATTATAGCCATTAAAAGACCCAATCCAAGGGATATCAAAGCAATCCTTTTTGCCTGAAAGATTATTCTCTCAACATCAACCAGAGGTAAAGCAAGCCTTACTGTACCAAGCAGTTTTTCTTTTTTGATTAAAGGTAGGGCTACATAAAGCATTTCTTGTTTTAGAGTAGTGCTATAACGCTTACTTATTCCAATATTTTTTTTCAAAGCACTTAGTATTTCAGGTCTATTGCTATGATTTTCTAAATATTTTAAATTTTCTCTACTTACTTCAGAATCAGCCACAACCTTTCCTGAAATATCAACAATAGTAACCCTTACCCCTAAAGCCTTTCCTATTTCATCAGCAAAAAAATCAAGGTCAAAATTAAGTTTTAAATTCTCTTTTATTAAAATTTTTCTAATCAAATTTGCCTCTTTTATAAGCTTTTGCTCCAATTGAGTAATAAGATATTTTTTTAAGCCAAGCTCAAGATATATATAAGTGATGGTAAAGGAAAGAATTAATAAACACAAAAAAGATAAAAACAGTTTTTCTCTAAAACCAAATTTACTCTTTAAAACGATAACCTACCCCTCTCACTGTTTCTATCAAATATGCCTTATCTTTTAATTTTTGCCGAAGACGTTTGATATGGACATCTACAGTACGGGCATAACCTTCAAAGGAATATCCCCAAACCTTTTCAAGAAGCATTTCTCTGCTAAATACCCTTCCTCTTTTTTCCATTAAAGTTACTAATAAATTGAATTCAGTTATGGTCAGATGCACAGGTTCACCATCAATGCTCACCTTATAAGCATCTATATCTACTTTTAATCCATCTGCTTCTAAAATATTTTTGTCTTTAGGTGGAGAGAGCCTTCTTAATACTGCCTTTACCCTTAAAACCAGCTCTCTTGGACTAAAGGGTTTTACGATATAGTCATCTGCACCAAGTTCAAATCCCACTATTTTATCTACCTCTTCACCCTTTGCTGTGACCATTATAATGGGAATATTTTTAGTATCTTCATTTGCTTTGAGCATACGACAAATCTCTAAACCATCTATCTCAGGTAACATAAGGTCTAATAAAATAAGGGTGGGTAATGCCTTCTTTGCTAAAGAAAACCCTTCTTTTCCATCATGGGCAATAATCACTTTATAATTTGCTTTTTCCAAATGATAGGCAATTAAATTAGCAATATCTTTATCGTCTTCAATGACGAGTATAGTGGACATTTTTATCAATGTTAGCATAGATCATTTAGAGGTCAAGTATAGTTTATATTTTTAGGAAAATCTTAATTATTTTGTCACCATTTTGTAACAAAGAAGATTTAGATTTCTTATATGACCAAAGATGAAAAAATAAAAATAGCGCATATCTCTGATTTGCATATTACAGGCCCAAATTTTGTTTCACAATGGGGTGAAAATGTTATTGATATTTTAAATTCTGAAATGCCAGAGATACTTATCATTACAGGTGACCTTACAGATGATGGATATGTCCATGAATATGAATTGGCAAAAACATATATCGATAGAATAAAGGTGAAGAATAAAATAATAGTACCAGGCAATCATGATGCAAGAAACGAGGGATATATAATTTTTGAGGAAATTTTTGGAACAAGATACCCTTACTATGAAAATGAGAAAGTAGTGATTTTGGGGATAGATTCCAGTCAACCAGACGTAGATGATGGACATGTAGGACGGGAAAATTATGAACTCATAAGAGAAAAATTATCAATAAACAACAAGGTAAAAATACTGGCCATGCATCATCACCTTATTCCTATTCCTGGAACAGGAAGGGAGAGAAACATACCCTCAGATGCAGGGGATGTTCTAAAAATTTGTATGGAGTTGGGAGTAAATTTTGTTCTTTCAGGCCATAAGCACTTGCCCTGGACATGGAGGCTAGAGAATACCTATCTTATCACAGCAGGGACAGCTACATCTCGCAGGCTGAAGGGTAGGTCTTATCCTTCATTTAACATATTAGAGATACCTGCAATTCACACAGACAAGCAAGATAAAATGGCTATTTTGAAAGAAGTGGATGTAACAAATAAGAAATTTAGGGAAATACTAAGAGGTTTTAGGGCATTAAAGAACACCTCTTTCTGATGCCCTTAAAATATCCATAAGTGTGACTATCCCTACAATCCTTCCGAATTCGGTAACAACCAATCTAGCTAAGTTTAGATTTGCCATAAGACTCGCAGCATGGGTAACATTGTAATGGCTATCAATTGAAACCAAGGGTTTAGTGGCAATGCTTTTGACCTCCATTTCATTTGGGTTTAGACCCTTTGCCAAGACCTTATAAACTACATCTCTTACAGTGACAATTCCATAGACATCTTCTCCACTTTCCGGTATAACTATCAAACTCCTTATCCCCTCTTTAAGCATTAAGGATATTGCCTCTGAGACCCTGGCATTTGGTGAAATTTTTTCGATTTCTGTAATCATGATTTCACTAACCTTCATCTTATTCCCTATCTTAATTATTGCACTGGGTAAATGGCTACATAACCTGTCTTCTCCACAATCCTCTGCCCAATAGGAGATAAGACAAAATTAATAAAAGTAGCTATTTCACCTTCAGGCCAACCATTTGTAAACATAAATAATGGACGGGTAATTGGGAATTTTCCTATCCTAATTGTGTCTTTTGTAGGCATTACTCCTTCTACTTTAATTGCTTTTACTTGTTTATTTAAATAACCAATGCCAACATAACCAATTGCCCATTTATTGTGAGCAACTGTTTGAATTACTGCTCCATTAGATGCCTGTAATAAGGCACGTGGAGTTACTCTGTCTTTTTTCATCACCTTTTCTCTCCATACTTCATAAGTCCCAGAGCTCGTATCTCTAGAAACGACAACAATATTGTGATCAAATCCACCTACTTTTTTCCAATTTTTAATCTTGCCTGTATAAATATCGTGCAATTGAGCCAATGTAAGATTTTCTATAGGATTTGATGGATGCACAATAGGCACTACTCCATCTAGGGCAATACGATGAGGCACTGGATAAACCCCTTTAGCAATAGCCATCTTTATCTCCTTTTGTTTTATAAAACGGGAACTATCGGCAATATCGCAAGTCCCATCTATTAATGCCTTAATCCCATTGCCTGAGCCACCACCAGAAACAGAGATCTTTATTTCTGGATGTTGCTTCATAAAAACTTCAGCTACTGCCTGCACAATAGGTAAAACTGTGGTAGAGCCCTTTATTACTATCTCTCCAGCAAGACTAATTTGAGCAATAAATAAAATTAAAAAAATACTTAAAAACCGTTTCATTTTATCCTCCTTTTAAATTTATTTTAAAATTTTTTTAAAGAAAATTTGTGACAAAATAATGACAGATTTATGAAGTTTTATTAAAAGAAAAATCCAAGAAAAATAAACATATTATTTAGCAAAAGCATCCTTGCTTTAAATCTATCAACAAAAAATTTCATATTTAACCTTCTTGTAAATAAATCTCTTCCTCCAACATTGTGACATAGTGCATAACTGGCTAGCGATACTTTATGGCAAATAATTTGAAATAATTGAAGCAACTCTTACACCAACAATCACAAACAAAGCAACTATAAATGTTTCTAATCCTGCTTTTAAACTAATTTCTTTCATAAAAAGAGCTGCACCAAGATCTGTTAAAACACAAAATGCCAATCCCCCAATTAATCCATATTTTTTAAATATTAAAACCATAATTATAATCAATGGTAAAGAAAGTAGAGTTCCAAAAATAGCTACTTGAATTATATTAGTTTGTGTAGCCTTTGTTATTATATAAGTCATCCCTGCCATCCTAGGACAAACAATAAAAAACGCAAAAGCTATGCATACTAAAAACAATTGATTCATCTTTAACCCCTTTAGCTAAAATAAAAAAGGGAGGCAATTGCCTCCCTTTTAAAAATCAATTTAGACTAAAATTCTACAGCCATTTGAGTGAAGAAAAGATTTCGGCTAGTTCTATCATCTTCATAATCTGTCTCCCAATCCGGGTCATAGTCTTCTACAGCATATGCCACTGACCAAGTAAGATATTCATAAAGACCAATATTAACCCCAATTGCCCATCTATTCTTTGGTATATCATAAATAGGCTGTGCTTCTAAAGAACCTTCATATCTAAACATTACCTCAACAGGTTTAGGTAATCCTAACATTTCCTCTATATTTGCTCCGATTTCAAATCCCCATACATGGGGATGTAAAGTTTCATTCTTTGTGTCTTTTAACAATCTTGGTTCATTCTCCCAGTCTAAATTTTCTTCTCTGCTATTAAAATTTTTAAAAGGTTCAGTTACTGTCATATATTCAGCTGTGAAATAAAAGTTTTTGTACTCACCGCTCATATAAACAGCTATACCATCTACATCCTTTTCAGAAACTAAATCTCCATCCCAAGCTGGATCACCAAAATAATCTTTCAAGCCACTTGCATCAAGCACATTACTGATATAAGAACCACCTATTTCAAAACTATAATCTTCATTAGATAAATTATAAGAGACATTAAAACCAAATGTATCTGCATGGCGCTCATCATCACATTTGCTCACATCTGAATAGACTAAAAATCCTTCTAAAGTCAAACTGCCTACAGGAAGTTTTTGTGTGTATCCAACTATCAAACCTGGATCCCAGATTTCACCAAAATAAAGAGTAAGTGGAAAGTTTACAAATGGGTCATCAGGAAAGTGTGTGTATTCTTCTCTTTTCCCAAAAGGGTGATAAAGCAATCCACCAGTAAGATAAAATGGTATATTCTCTGTTGGCCCTATTGTCATATAACCTTCATCAATAAAGAATTCATCTACTTCAAATAGAGGCACTACTGCAACATTTATCCAGTCTGTAACACTGGCTTCAATGGAAAGACCTGCTGTAGTAAGCTGAATTTCACTATGCACTTTGTTATTTTTACTTCTATGCCCCACTGCTTCTACTTTAAATCCTGCTTCCAATTCCCCATGAAATTCAATTCTTTCAGCAATAGTGTCAATAATACTTTTTTCTTTTGCATAAGAAGAACTCATCAACAAAACCATTAACAATAAACATACTACTCCCTTTTTCATAATACCCTCCTTAAAAATTATTTAAGAAAAAAATATGTCCAATCCTTTTTAAATTGATTAAAATCTTTATCATAATAACTCCAGTTAATTTTTAAGCTTTGCTAATAACATATAATTAAGTTTTTGTCAATACAAAAGTTTAATTTCTTAACATTTTTGCATCCCTTAGCATTTTCTGAATAACCTGATGTTTTCGTTTATCGCCTTTAGCTTGTTTTTTTCTTCCATAACCAATTTCTTCTATTTAAGAGTAAAAAAAATACTTTTCAAGTTAAAAACTTTCCAGAAGAAAATCATTGAAAGAAGGTTTCGCTACGCAAGAACTTTTTTAAAGAAAATTAAAATTCAGTTTATTTTCTTCCTTGACACTTTGTCTTTCTTCTCTAAACTTAAATCAGAAATTTAAAAAAGGAGGTAAAGATGGAAAAAAGAGAAGGGAAAATAGGAAAGATTATTTCCTTTAAACTTTTACAACCAAAAGGAAAGATAGGAAAGATTGTCTCTTTTAAAATTCTAAAAGAAAGGAGAAAGAAGTGGCAGTAAGGGTAAAGGTTAGGTTAAAGGCACTTAAAGGAAAAAAAGAAACAATTGAAGAGATTGCCTTACTTAATACAGGTTATGAATCAAAAGAACCAGAAATAGTAATTCCAAAAGAAACTGCTGAAAAACTTGGTTTATGGCCTCACCTTCCTGATGGAACTGAGGTAGGGGATTATGAAGTTGGAGGAGGTGGGAAAGTTAGAGTTTATTATATTGAAAACTGCTTAGAAATCCAAGTCTTAACAGAAGATACCGTTTCTAATCCGATATTAGTTTCAGCAGTAATAATGGAAGGAGAAAAAGAGGTATTGTTAAGTGATAAATCAATAAGTGCTCTTCAAATTGTTTTAGAAGATGCTGGAAAAGGAATTTGGAGGTTTAAAAAAGAAGAAAAATTAAGAAAAAGTTATTCTTTATAAACAAGCTTATTAACAAGTCTTTCTATAAATTCCCAAACTTCTTGTTTTTGCATCATGGTGCGATAAGGGACAGAGGTATAATTTTTCTTTAAGATTTTGTTATAAAAATAAAGCAATCTTTTTTTATCTTCTTCTGTTAATTTTTTTGGATTTATCTCACCATGTAAAATAGCTGCATGAATAGGTGGATTTTTAAATTTTCTTAAAATAGGCATAAGATAATTCCATCCACCAATAATATTTCCTCTTACATATACCCCTCTTGTATCAAGACAAACACAAAAGATAGCTACTTTCTTTTCTTCCAATATTTCTTTATATTTTTCAATATACTCTTCAACTTCCTTTAAAATCCTTTCTTCATAAACAGGACCACCAATAATGATTAAATCATAATCTTTTGGTGAAGGTGCATCTTTTACATTAAAGTCTTCTACCTCAAATTCAATTCTTTCTTTCATCCAATTAACAATCTCTTTTGTTGAACCATATTTTGTAGCATAAACAATAAGTGTCTTCATATTTTTAATAACCAAAGTTTTGTTACCTTTGGGTCAATGATTATTTCATCTTTTTCAAAATCAAGCTTTAATCGCCATTTCTGTAAAGTTGCTGCCCCAATTATTACTCCATTAGAAAGATTATCTATAACCATAAATTCATCTGAAAAACGATATTTATCAATATAAAAGTTTAATCTTACCGCTCCCTTTGCTGTTATTTTTCTACCTTCTTCAGCTGTTAAAAACTCCATAGGTTCTGGGAGTGGTTCAATTGTTCCAAGTTTTTTTGCAAGTTCTGGATGAATGCATGAATAAGTAGAACCTGAATCAAATATTGCTTCTTTTTCTACCTCTCCTTTCGAACCTTTAAGTTTTATTTTTTTTAAAATTACCGCCATTTTTACTCCTTAAAATTATATTTTAAAGAGAAATAATCAATCAATGCTTGAGTAATATTTACATACCAAAACTCACCAGCTAAAGTTAATTCTAACCAGCCATCATTTAATCTTATAAGCCCTACTTTTTCCCATTGATTTAAAATAGGCAAAAAGATATCTTCCAAATCATATTTATATTTTTTAGATATCTTTCTTAAATTACATGCCCCTTTAGTCTCTATACTTCCAATAATCTCCCTAAACATTGTAGCATAATCTGGCCATCTCATACAAAAGCTTATTGGTTTTTCATTATTTTTTATTCTTTTATAATATGAAGAAAGATTATTATCTTGATAAAAAAAGTAATTATTAAACCAACCACCTGCCCCAGAGCCAATAGGAATACAAACACTTCCACATCTTGCTAATGTATTATAAATATTTCTTTCCCTATGATCCCTTGCCCAATGGGTCATAGAAAGCCTTAAATATCTTTCTTTTTTCATCATCTCTACTGCCTTCTTATACATCAATGCCTGATTAGGTATATCTGCAAAAGGGGCAATCTTCCCTTCATTTACTGCTTTTTCTAACCTTTTTCCTTTATAAATATGTAATTGATAAAAATCTGCACTATCAATTTCTAAATCAATAAATTCCTTTATATCCTCTTCCCAAATCTCCATACTTTGATATGGAAAACCATATATTAAATCAATGACTAATATAGCATAATTTAATTCTTTTATATAATTTAATGTTTCAATTACTCTTTCTTTTTCCTCTATTCTGCCCATCTTTTTTCTTACAAATGTATTAAAGCTTTGCACCCCAAGAGAGAAACGATTTGCCCCTGCATCAATACAGGCAAGGATCTTTTCCTTATCAAAATGATAAATCCTTCCTTCAACTGTAATCTCACAATCATTTGATAAAGGAAAATATTTATTAATAGCAGTTAATATCTTAAAAAGCCCCTTAGCACTTAATGCTGTAGGTGTACCACCACCAAGATAAACAGCATGAAATGGATGAGAAACAATAAATAGCTTATCAGAAAGCATCTCCATCTCTTTTAATAAACATTCTATATAATTTGATTCTTCTTCTTTTTTAAATGCATTTTGATAAAAACCGCAAAATATACAATGAGTCTCACAAAAAGGAATATTTATATAAATAGCCCTTTTTTCTGGCTTTGCCTTTTTATTGAGTGAATCTTCCCAAACATTTTTATAATTTTCTATAGGTATTCCTTTTAAAAAAGGATGGACAGAAGGCTTCTTATCAAAAGCATAACACAGTGGATTATCTGTCTCATTAGCAAAAAATGCTCTTTCATCAGTCATTTCAGAAGTATGCCTTCTTAATTGTCCAATATTATATTTCTTTTTCTGCATGAAGCAAATATTGGTATTTTTTTATTTCCCATATAAGTATAAGGCTCTCTTCAATCCATTTTAATATATCTTCTGGTTTTAAAGACATAAATTGCAGAAGTTCTTCATCTGAATGAAATCTTTGATAATCAAAAGCATCTTTAAACCACTCTAGTATAAATTCAGGAGGTACCAACTTTGGGCTAGAGTAAATCTCATGTAAAGGTTTTTTGATATAGGCGTATTTATAAATTTTCTCAATCTTCACATTTTTCCCTCAATTGTTTAATTCTCTTTAAATGATTAATATCTTCTATATCTCTAGGTCTACCACAAAGGCTTTTCATTTTTATAAGGTCATCAATAGAAGCCACATTTACATTTATCCCTTTAATCTGAATTACCTTTTTGTTTGAATATGCTTGTTCAAAATTAACTGGATTAACTAAAAATATGTCTATAAGCTTAAATGGATTTTTAGGATGTATGAAGGTAAATACAATTGCTCCTTTTTTTTGTATCCATTCATCTCTTTTTTCTCTTGATATTAATTCATGAGGTTCTACAGGAACCTTTGGAACATAACCTAATTTTTCTAAAATATCAACAATTTTAGATAGATTTTCATCTGATAAGTCAATCATTAAGTCTAAATCTACAGTCAGTCTTACATATCCATAAAAATTGACAGCTATACCACCAACAATAAGATACTTTACTTTTCTTTTTTCAAACTCTTTAAAAACTTCTTCATAAATCATTCATTCAATCCATAACGTAAAATTATAGTAGAATCAAGTAGTTTTTCATAAATTATTGACGATTCATAAACAAAGTGTTATTTTTCCAATTAAAATTTTTAACATATTGAAAACAGATGGAAAATAAACCCTAAATCCTTGTTTGCCATACAAGAAACCCCGTAAGTGTGCTATAATAAAGCGATTTTGAAAAATCACCTTTCACCTAAAAGGTGAAAACACACTCACGGGGTAAAAACAATGATAAAACAAAAAGGGGCAAAAGTAAAGCAAACTATTTTACCATTTGTTTTAGAGAAGACTTACGAAATTATCACTCCCAGGGCAGGTTTAGTTTTATTTGGTGAGTTTGTTTATGGATTAAGGCTTAATCAAAGGGCAGATAAATATCTGCCTCTGCCAAAAAGTGGTAGAGGTTATAGACCAAAAGACTTTGTTTTACCCCTTGTGCTCATGCTTAATGGAGGGAGCAGGGCTATTGAAGATATAAGAGAAATTAAAGTAGATGAAGGTTTAAGGGAATTATTATGCATAGAAAAAATTCCCTCAAGTGATGCCTTTTATAGCTGGTTAAGACGGATGGGCGAAGGAGAAGGATTAAAGGGTTTAGAGCAACTAAACAGGTTTTATTTGCACAAGCAGTTAAAAAAGGAAAAAGAGATTATACTCTTGATATAGATGCAACGGCTATTTTAGCAGAGAAGAAAGAGGCAGAGATGACATATAAGGGATTTAGAGGATACATGCCTATGGTAGGGCATTTAGCAGAAAATGGGTTAGTAATTTATGCAGAATTTCGCCAAGGCAATGTTTCTCCTTCAGCCAAAAACTTGGAGTTTATAAAACACTGTGAAAGGCAAATGCCAAGGGGAAAAAGGATAGGATATTTAAGAGCAGATGCAGCATCTTATCAAGCAGAGATATTTAATTATTGTGAACAAAAGGGAATAAAATTTGCCATAGGTGCCCATATAGATAGAGCGGTCAAAGAAGCGATTTTGTCTATAAAAGAAGATGAATGGAGACCATAAGAAAATAGACATATTGCCGAGACACTACATTGTATGGAAAAGACAAAGAGAGCATTCAGGCTAATTGTGGTAAGAAGACCATATCAGCAAAGGCTATTTGGTGAAGAAGAAATTGATTTAAAGGAAAGATATAAAGTGATAGCAACAAACCTTAATTTTGAACCAG
>JAJSZS010000012.1 GCA_030262725.1 Candidatus Desulfofervidus auxilii
TAAAGAAATTGTTGTTATCATAAAAAGGATAAAACTAATAAACCTATACTTTTAAGTGCCATACTTTATCACCTCCTTAGTTACCAAACTCTATGGGTTTTGACGGAAATTCAAAGTTTTTCTCATTGGTTAAAATCTTTAACATAAATTGCATTTTTCTTAGGATTGTTCCGATCATAAACAACAATAACAATTTTATCAAACTTTGATAAAAATTTTGAAAAAGGAAACCATTCTTTAGATTTATAAGTTATGCCTTTCTCGTCAGTAAATTCATAATAAACTGTAGTTCCTGTTTTCTTTAAAATAATCCCTTTTGTCTTTATGCCATTTTTATATAAAAAATTAATTTTTTTCACATCATTAATAATATAAAAAATAACAGCTAAATTTATTAAAAATAAAAAAATAAAAATACTCATATAAATCCCCCTAGCAATTAAAGGAGATTTGTTATTAACAATAAGGCTTATAGAAGGATTTTCAGGCAAATATTTTATTTTTATTTTATCGCCTGGATTTATATTATTAAATAATTTTCTCCCTACTTCTTCTTTTTGTCTTATTAATTTTTGTTTTTGATCAAGAAATTCATAATATATTAAAGCATAACCACCACGAAATCCCGTAAGTTCTTTTTTAAGAATATGAGCTATTGTAACAATTCCTCTTTTTTTTAAAAGAATATGTTTTTTTCTTAAATTGTAAAAACGCTTTATAGAAACAAAACTGAAAATAAAACTTGTTAAAAAAAGACAAATTAGAATAAATAAGAAACTTTTGCCATATTTTAGCACTAAAATATTCATAAAATATTTTTTTAAAAATTTTTTATTGAAAAAATTTATATAACAAAAGTGTAACACCCACCAACGTCACAACCTGCACCTCCACCCCAGACTCGTGAACAACCAAATGTAAAAGTTAAATCCGGTATCCCTATACAAAGTTGACAACTAATTACCCAAGCACTACAAGAAACACATATAGACCATCCTCCACCTGCTTTTTTACAAGTACTAATTCCACCTCCTACCCCTCCACTCTTGCTAATTTTATCCCCTTTTCCTGGTGTACAAATTCCTACACATACTGTCACCATGTTCGCACAAGTTATACCACATTCATCTTTACAACAGCCGAATGTGTAAGAAACAGAACCACCAATACCAACATACCAAGGTGTAGGAATACATATGCTACCACCTCCGCCTGCACCTAATCCCCATGCACCAAGTGGATCTATATAATTAACAGGATTATTAAAAGCATAACTGTAACTTTGGAAACTACAACCTTTAATACAATATATTAAAGGATCTTTACAGTTAAATCTGCCTATTATTGGATTATAATATCTTAATCTATAAAAGTACAATTCCGAATCAATATCTAACTCCCGTGAAGTAAATTTATAAGGATTATTTATTGTCCCAGTTTGAGCAGTAATACTTCCAAACGCATCGTATTCATATGCAGTTATCAAGTTTTGAGCAGTGTCTGTTAATCCAGTCACACTGCCTAGACCATCTTTATGATAATACACAATACTCCCTTCAGCTATCCTACTAATTAAATCATCTATGGTTAAAGTCGTGACATAATGCGCTTTTGTTGCTCCTTCATTATTTAACTCTTGCAGGACATTTTCTCTATCAAGTAAGTAATAAGTTGTCCCACTGCTATCAACCTTTTTAATCCGCCTTCCATCAGGACTATATGCAAATGAATTTGTTAAACCATTTGGATAGGTAATTCCAATCAGCCTGTTTTCATAATCATATTGATAATTTGTTATCCCGCTTGCGTCCGTTTTACTAATAGTATTCCCATTATTATCATAGGCAAAAGTCACGTTCCCCGCTTGCAGGAGCCTGTTTGCTGCATCATAGGTGTAATTAATTACGTTTCCATTGTCATTCATACTCAAACGATTACCAACCGGATCATAGGTATAAGTAACTGTGCGTCCATCTGGATAGACTACTTTTGTTAACCGATAAAGCTTATCATATTCATAGGTGGTAACGTCGCCATTTGCCTCCTTCATAGAAAGCCTGTTGCCAACATTATCATAGGTATATTCATAGCTTGAGATGATCTCTCCGTTTGATTTTTTGTTGACTAAGGAAAGCAACTCCCCACAACAGCTACTGTAAGTATAAATAGCTTTAGTGCCATTTGGATAAGTGATGCTGATGCGCCTACCTAAAGCATCATAGGTAAAAGTAGTCACCCCACCTGTAGGGTCTGTTAAGGAAATTAACCTATTTAGGGCATCATAGGTATAAGTTGTTACTCCACCATCTGGATCAGTCATAGAAATACGATTGCCTACTTCATCATAGTTATAAGTAATGGTCTTTTCTGGAAGATCAAATATTTTTTCTGTCTTACTGATTAACCGATTAAGTGCATCATAAGTAAATGTTGCCTGATAGTTTGGTGAAGTAACAGAAATCAGGTTCCCCACAGCATCATAAGCATATTGCACAGTGCTTCCATCAGGATATCTAATCCGGATAAGCCTATTTAAAGCATCATAGTCATAATACGTTGTTCGACCATTAGCATCAGTACGACTTATTTTATTACCTACAGCATCATAGCTATAACGAGTAGTATGCCCTAAAGGGTCAGTAATACTTATTAAACGATTTAACTTGTCATAAGTATAAGTAGTCTTATGTCCGTTGGCATCTTTAATGCTGGTTAAATTGCCAACGGCATCATAAGTATATTGGGTTATGCCGCCCTCTGCATCTATTACCTTTATCAAACGCCCATAGATATCATATTCATACCTCGTCGTATTTCCGTTAGGATCTGTAACACTGGTTAAATTTCCATTGGCATCATATGTATAAGTGGTCGTTTTGCCGGCGGGATTTATTACTTTGACAAGTCGACCTAGGACATCATATTCATAAGTAGTAGTGTTTCCTAAAGCATCTGTTATGCTGGTACGATTGCCCAATATATCATAAGTAAAGGTTGTAGTATTGCCTAGGGCATCTGTTATACTTGTAAGATTTCCATATTCATCGTAGCTATAATGAGTAGTATTTCCCCTAGCGTCGGTTACGCTTATAAGGTTGCCCCTCTCATCATAGGCATATTGAGTCACATTGCCCAGAGCATCAATTCGCTTGATTAAGTTTCCACGTTCATCATATTCAAAGGTAGTAGTGTGTCCCAAAGGATCAGTAATGCTTTTTATTTTATTAAATGTAGAATCATATGTATATGTAATTGTGTTACCTAAGGGATTGGTGGCAGTAAGCAGGTTACCATTAGAATCATAAGTATATGTAGTTGTATAGCCACGCTTATCCTTAACACTGGTTCTGTTGAAATTTTCATCCCATGTAAGATAGCTTGAGTTTCCATACGCATCAACTTTTCTTGTAAGGTGACCTGTTTCGTCATAATAATAGTAAGTATAATGGCCTCTTGGATCCCTTACCAATGTATAATTAGGATAATAATACAGGTTATAGGTTCTCCCTTGTTCTGTGTAAGTTTTTACTCTATCTTGGCTATCATAAGTAATAGCTTTTATTACATTGCCATCGTTATTCTTAACCCTTATAAGGTTATGATTATCATCATATTCATAATAAATGCTATTACCTGCAGGGTCGGTATATTGAATTAAGTTGCCCGCTTCATCATAGGCATAAGAAAATACCCTTCCGGCAGGGTCGGTAATGGTGGCAATCTTGCCATTTGGTCCGTAGGAGAATTCTAATTTCCTCCCGGCAGGATCAGTAATGCTTATTAACTTTGCGCCCGAATAGGAGAGGGTAACTTTATTACCATTTAAATCCTCAATGCTAGTAAGAAAGCCTTCTTGATTGAAATTATATTTAATTCCTGTGCTTATTTTGGTATATGTAAAGGTACCATCAGAATTTCTAACTAATGGGTCAGACCACCCACCTTTTGGTGTATAAGTTCCATCTGGATTTTCATCAAATCTTCTTCGCTTGCCGTCTCCATCTCTTATAATTACGTAATAGTTTCCTTTACTATCTGTCGTTCTAATAAGCCTGATATTATAAGTAAAGTTCCATCCATAACCAATGGGGCCATTGTACCAATCTCGGCTGTGGTATATCCTTGTAATTTCTAACGGAATACGGCCAGGTATAAATAAGTCTTTATGTACATATTCATAATTACCTGTGCTTGCATACACGGGAGAGGCTTTTGTAGAAGATTCACATTTTTTAGGTGGTTTTTGTTCTGGTTTTGGAGGTTTAGGCATAGTTGTTTTATGTCCCTGGTCATAAGGATAATGCCAGGCATAAGAAGATGATGGTAAATAGGTACCTATAGACCAAAAGATAAATACAAATATTAAAATTTGACTTATATTTTTTTTCCCTTTAAATTTACGCAACATAATTTGCACCTCCTACTTAATAGAATAAAATTACATGTGCGTATCTGGTTAAAGAATGATTTCCTTGGTTGTCTATAGCTTTAATGCCTATATGATAGGCAGTATCAATAACATATTCTCCAACCTCATTTTTTCCATCCCAAGTAATAGTATTTTCACCAGCAGGTAGATTGCTTTGGGAGATGGTTCTTACCAATGTATTATTAGAATCATAAATTTTCACAATTACATTAGCTGTTTTAGATAAAGTAAAGGAAATATTTAATTGTCTAAAACCTGTAGGTATAGGTTCGTCAGGGCAATAATAATTTGGATCTGCTGAAAGATCAGTAATCTCTGGTTTGCTTCCTTCTACAACGACTCCGTTAGGAGATATATCATAAGACCAAATGGTCACTAACCATCGTGTGTTTGGAGGAACCATCGTGCCATCGTCCTTCATCCCATCCCAATAAATGGTATGAGAACCTCTTCCTTGAGGTTCAAATTGTAAAAGTGTCCTTACCCTTTCTCCATAATAGCTATAAGGGCAAATATCTGCGACTACTTTGCTCGCTACCGGTACATTATAGGTAATGGTACAGAATTGATCCTCATAAGGGGCAAATGTAGATGGAAAGCTCGCGCTATAACCACCAATAGAACGCCTCGTACCTGTTATACCTGTTCCTGTTAAATCATAAGTTTGGCTAAGCCCACCTGGCATAATAGCCTCAGCCACGAAATAATACACACCATCGGGAACGATATTACCATGGTTATCTGTTCCATCCCAAACATCTTCGTAGGTACCAGCAGTCCTCTCCTCGCCATTTACTAAATATCTCACTATTTGACCATTACTATCTTTAACCAAAATATTTATAATAGCGCTGCCAGAATATTGCGTAGTTATCGTAACTGTATCTCCTTGAGAGGGATTTATAGTATCTTTATCCCTGCTCAAGGAGAGTATAATGTTCACATTAATCCTTATACTTGCATACCCCTCCATTCCCGCTTCATCTATGGCTTTTAAAGTAGCATCAAAAATACCACCTTCATAATAAGTATAAGTCACATCTGCTGAAGTCTCTGAGCTCCAGTCAAATATACCATCATTATCAAAATCCCATTCGTATCTAATTATATTTCCATTGGGACTAGTAGCACTGCCAGAAAAATGAACTGTTAATGGTGCACTTCCATTTGTTGGAGAAGCACTTACATTAACAGTAGGAGAACCTGCGGGTTGTGGTCTGATAATAACAGAAGAAGTAGCTGTAGCATTAGCTACATCTGTTACCTTAAGAGTAGCATAAAATGTGCCTACTGAATAATAAGTATAAGAAGTGTCAGGAGAAGTATCTGATTCCCAATCATATACCCCATCACCATCAAAGTCCCACTCATATTTAACAATAGCCCCATTAGGACTACTAGCTGTGCCTGTAAAGTTTACAGTTAAAGGAATAGGTCCATTTGTAGGGGTAGCACTGGCTGAAACCACAGGAGGAGCACTAGAGACCGCAATAGTAATACTGGCCTCATCTGTTAGCCCAACATTATCTATTACCTTTAAAGTAGCTTGATAAACACCAGGAGTTCTATAGGTATATTTACTTGTAGTAGGAATATAATCAGTCCTATCATATATACCATCTCCATTGTAATCCCATTGATAACGAATTACAGTGCCTACTGTATCTATTGCTTCAGGGGTAAAAGTTACAGTTAAAGGGACAACCCCACTTGTTGGAGAGGCATGGGGAATAGCTTGAAGTGGTTTTACAGTAAATTTAGATGTAATAGTAGAAGTATTTCCTGCATAGTCACTGATTTGAGCAGTAATTACATTTTCTCCTATAGGCAAATCAGTTACAACTTGATAGGTAGCTTGAGTATCAGTAATTGCAAATAGACTAGTACTATCTACCCCATTTATTTCTACATAAAAAGTTGTTGAATCTATGCCAGACTCAGCATCAGAATAAGTGATTACAATTTGAGGTTTTGTTTCAGTTATAACTGAACCATCTTGAGGCGAAATAGAAATACTAGGAGGTACTGTATCTGTAGGAGGCCCAGTAATAGAAATTTCAACATCTCCATAGGCTAGACTTCCAGCAGCATTATAATAAGTAGCACCCTCTGAATCTTTTATTTCTATACTTACATAATCTGGTGAACCATCTGTTACCTCAAAAATAAATGTATATCCACTAACTCTGTTTACTATACATTCACCTTTAATAGTAGCCTTGTTATCGGAAACAATAAATGATGTAATAGAAGCACTGGCAACTATTAATCTTATTTCCTGATCAGTATATTTTAGCAAACCACTTGGAGCAGCTTCTCCTGCTGTATAGTTTACATCCACTTGAAAAGTACATCTATACCTACCTTTCATAAACCAGCCACCACCAGTAGCACTGCCTGGGATATTTGCAAAAGTTTTATGGGAAAGGAGAAAAAATATAATGAATAGGAAAAAGAGCAATATTTGAATCTTACTTTTTAAATTACTTTTCATAATGTTTCCTCCAAATTTACTTTTCATAAAAACTTCCTCCAAAAATTACTTAAGAATTTATAGATTTTGCGAGAAGGGTATTTAACCCAATGATGAAAATAATACCTATAATAGTTGGAAACTCTTAAAGAGAAATAAAAATACACCTCACTTCATTAAAAAATTTAATTATCCTAACTTTCTTTTATTTATAGTTTCCAACTTTTTAAAAATAACTTGTCGTTTTCTTTTTGTCAAGAAAAATTTTGTCTTCTAATTTTCTTTCTAACTAGAGCAAGACTAGCTAAACCACTTCCTATAAGTAATAAAGTGGCAGGTTCTGGAACAGGACCTACGGTATTGCCAAATGCATAGTCATCAGGATAAGCAGCACCCCATGCACCAGCATCATAGGTAATCGTTCCAGGGGAGCCATAGCTTTTAAATGAAAATCCTGAAAGAGAACCACCCGGGGCAATATCATAAGTAGGCCAAGTAGAATACCATTCAACCCAATTACCAGCAACCATATAATCCCAGCCT
The DNA here is from genome assembly GCA_030262725.1 of Candidatus Desulfofervidus auxilii. Classification (NCBI taxonomy): domain Bacteria; kingdom Pseudomonadati; phylum Thermodesulfobacteriota; class Candidatus Desulfofervidia; order Candidatus Desulfofervidales; family Candidatus Desulfofervidaceae; genus Candidatus Desulfofervidus; species Candidatus Desulfofervidus auxilii. Next base: position 7,446 of record JAJSZS010000012.1, read on the forward strand.
GTAGGTGAAACAATGTCAAAAACAGAAACAGCAGGAAATAGGTCAAAAATTCCTACATAATCTGGACTATTTTGGTCATTTGCTATTTCATAGTTATATGTATATACAGCAGTAACAGGATCATATGTGACTGTTGTATTCACATGCACAATGGGAATGGCTAAAACCAATCTTGAGATGACTATAATTGTAAGTACTGCTATAACTATTGTTAAAAACTTTATTTTTTTCACCGCTTTCTTCATATTACCCTCCTTCTTCTGTTTTTTATACCTTTCAACACAAGAATCAAAATTTTTCATATTTATTAACTACAAATCTCGTCCTGCTTCATGAGAAAGAGATTTCCCATAAAATGGAAAATATTTTCCTTTTAAATATATAGATTTTTTCTATAAAATAAGACTTAATCAAATAGTTATGTGAAAAAGATTTCCATAGATGAAAAAAATTTATCAAGAAAAAAATTTTGATGTTTTTAAAAATTACCTTAAAAACCTTAAACAAAAGCAACTTTCTACCCCCACTTTATGTAAATGATTGTGCAATAAATATGCCAATAATTCTAGTTTTAAACTTTTAGCAGTAGTAATAATATGAAAAATCATTTTTTAAATAGTCTGCTAAGACTTTTAAGGCTTTATATAATCATTTTTATCATTAACTTGTATATAACAAAGTTTTTATTTTTAGCTAGCAATTGCTTTTTTTTTATGAATGTGGCAGATTAAGCATATGCCTTATAAAGATTTACAAGCCTTTATTAAGGCACTTGAAAAAGAAGGTGAGTTATGTCGAATTAAGGAACCAGTAAGTCCTTATTTAGAGATTACTGAAATTACTGATAGGGTATGCAAAAGACATGGGCCTGCGCTTTTATTTGAAAATGTTATTGGACATAGTATTCCAGTTTTAACAAATGCATTTGGTTCTTTTAAAAGGATGTGTATGGCATTAGGAGTAAACAGTTTAGATGAATTGGGCAATGAGATATTAACTTTTTTTGAGATAGAAAAGCCAGATAGTTTGATAAAAAAGATAAAACTTTTGCCAAAGTTAAAGAGATTAAGCAATATGTTTCCAAAGTTGATAAAAAAAGCACCCTGTCAAGAAGTGATTTTAAAGGGAGAAGATATAGATTTAATGAAGTTTCCTATTTTGCATTGTTGGCCATTAGATGGAGGCCCATTCATCACTTTACCCTTAGTGTTTACTAAGCATCCTATTACCAAAATCCGCAATGTTGGTATGTATCGGATGCAGGTTTACGATAAGTGTACTACTGGTATGCATTGGCATCCTCATAAAGGTGGGGCACAACATTATCGTGTAGCTGAAGAACTTGGAGAACGTTTAGAGGTGGCTGTTGCCATTGGGCCTGATCCTATTATGACTTATGCTGCTACTGCCCCTTTACCAGAAGATATAGATGAAGTTGTATTTGCTGGTTTTTTAAAAGGAGAACCTATAGAGATGGTCAAATGTATTACTATTGACCATGAAGTACCAGCTACCAGTCAAATTGTTCTTGAAGGCTATGTAGAACCAAAAGAAAGGCGTATTGAAGGCCCATTTGGAGATCATACGGGTTATTATTCTTTACCTGAAAATTATCCTGTATTTCATATTACATGTATTACTCACCGTAAGGACTTAATTTATCCTGCTACTATTGTTGGACGTCCGCCTCAAGAAGACTGTTATATTGCAAAGGCAACAGAAAGATTATTTTTGCCTTTAATTAAAAAACAATTACCTGAAATTGTAGATATTAATCTACCTATTGAAGGTGTGTTTCATAATATTGCTTTTATTTCCATTGATAAGCGTTATCCTGGTCATGCCAAAAAAGTTATGCATGCAATTTGGGGTATGGGACAGCTTTCTTTTACAAAAATTATTGTTATTTTTGATAAAGATGTAAATGTTCAAAATATTTCTGAAGTCCTTTGGCGATTGGGAAATAATATTGATCCAAAAAGAGACATAGTTTTTGTAGAAGGGCCTGTAGATGCATTAGACCATGCCTCTCCTTTGCCTTTATTAGGTAGTAAAATGGGAATAGATGCTACTAGAAAATGGAAAGAAGAAGGATTTACAAGGAAATGGCCTCCTGATATTGAGATGAAAAAAGAAGTAAAGGAAAAGATAGATAAGTTGTGGGAAAGACTGGGTATAAAATAAATCCTTATATTTTAGCCATTACTGGAGCAAGTGGAGCTATTTATGCAAAGACATTGATTGAATTTTTTTATAAAAAAAATTTGCCTTTAATCTGTTTAGTTTCAGAAGTAGGTAAAAAAGTTTGGGAATGGGAAATAGGTATATCAATAGAAAAGACATTGCCAGCTAATATCACCCTTCATTTTGAAAATGACTGGTGGGCACCTATAGCTAGTGGAAGTGTGAAAGTAAAAGGCATGGTTATTATGCCTTGCTCTATGGGTACATTAGCAGCTATTGCTCAAGGATTAGCTCATAACTTAATTCAGCGTACAGCAGATGTTATGCTTAAAGAAAAAAAGAGATTAATCCTTGTACCTAGAGAAACACCTTTAAATATTATTCATCTTAAAAATATGCTTCAATTGGCTAAAGCAGGAGCTATTATCTTACCAGCTATGCCTGGTTTTTATCATAAACCAAAAAATATTCAGGATTTGATAAATTTCATTGTAGGAAGAGTTTTAGATCATTTAGGATTAGAACATGATTTAGTAAAAGAGTGGAAATATGTTTAAAAAGTTAAAAATTACATTAAATATGATCAAGTTTGAACACAGTATCTTTGCCTTACCTTTTGCCTTTATTGGTGCATTTTTAGCTCAAAAAGGCATACCTCCTTTAGAAAAGTGCTTTTGGATATTGATTGCTATGGTGAGTATTAGAAGTGCAGCTATGGCTTTTAATCGTGTTGTGGATATGGATATTGATGCCAAAAATCCGAGAACAAAAGATAGAGCATTACCAAAAGGACTTTTAACTACTCGCTGGGTACATGGTTTTATTGCTTCATGTATTATTGTATTTTTTATTTCTACTTATCATCTTAACCAATTTGTATTTCATCTTTCTCCTTATGCTGTTATTATTGCCACTGTTTATTCATATACAAAGCGTTTTACTTGGCTTACCCATTTATTTTTAGGCATTGCAATAGGGTTAGCTCCACTTGGAGGCTGGCTTGCTATAAAACCATCTTTTGAAATTACTCCTCTTTTGCTGATGGCAGGTGTAGCATTTTGGGTGGCAGGATTTGATATTATTTATGCCTGTTTAGATTATGAATTTGATAAAAAATATAAAATCCATTCTATTCCAGTACGTTTTGGTATAAAAAATGCTTTATATATTTCTGCTTTTTCCCATTTTATTACAATTTTATGCTTTTATTTTGCAGGGAAATGTGCTCAATTAAAACCTATTTATTTTTACGGGTTAATAGCAACAGGTTTAATCCTTATGGGAGAACATTTGCTGGTTAAGCCTTCTGATCTCTCAAAAGTTAATGTTGCTTTTTTCACTTTTAATGGTATTTTTTCCATTGTTATGTTTTTGCTTGTCTGTTTAAGTTTGCCATGGATATAAAATCTGATGCTTTGATCATTGCCCATCCTTTAGATTTAAATTTTTTTCTTTCATTATTATCAAAACCTGATAAAAAACAACCTCTCTATTTAGCAAAATTATTTTTATTTCCATCATTAACAATTGTTGGACCTTGTCTTGGTGCTCCTCAACTTATTTTAATTTTAGAAAAATTAATAAAAATTGGTATAAAAAAAATTCTTTTTTGGGGTTGGTGTGGAGGTGTAGGTCCTAATTTAAAAATTGGTGATATTATTTTGCCTTTAGAAGCAAGAAAAAACACAAAAATTTTTCTACCTAAAAGAAATTTCTTAAACTACCTTATTGCTAATCTGCCATTTCCCTATCATTCAGGGTCAATATTTTCTATTGAAAATCCATATGAACTTAAAAAAGAAACTATTTTAATTTATCAAAAGCTTGGGATTATGGCTATTGACATGGAGACAGCTACTCTTTATGAATTTTCTGTTAAAAAAGAAATAGAAGTTGCCTCTTTATTAATAGTATCAGACATTTTTAAACCTGATTGGAAAGAAGGATTTACACATCCTTCATTTAAAGATACAAGAAAAAAATTAGCTAAATGGTTATTTGAAAAATATGAAAGAAAAATCATTTAATTTTTGTCTTGCTCGCTTTCTTTTCACCCTTACTTATTGGGCAGTTCTTGCCTATATTCCATTACTTCTTAAAAATTATGGTCTAAGAGATGATCAAATTGGCATCTTAGTTGGTGCTTATTCTATAGGTGCTTTTTTACCTATGCTTCCTATGGGAATACTTCTTGATCTATTTTCTTCAAAAATACTTTTTTTCTTTTCACTTGGTCTTTTTTTTATTTATATTGGTGGTCTCTTTTATTTTAAATCATTTTTACCTCTCCTTTTAGCAGTATTTATAGGAGGAATTGGAGCAGGTGGATTCATTATCCTTTTGCCTTCTGCTTTTTTTAAAATTGTAGGAGAATCAAAAAAAGAGATTGCTATTTTTCAAGCAGCTAGTTATTTAGGTTTTGGATTAGGGCCGTTTTTTGGTGGTATTATATTACGCTTTATTTCAGTTAATTATTTTTTTTATTTTGCAATAATTAGTGCACTTTTTCTTGCTATTGTTCTTTTCACCCTTCCTGATGTAAAACCTGTTCAATTTGAACTCAAATCTTATCTTACTGATCTTAAAAATCCTGCTATTTGGCCTATTATAATTACTATGTTAGTTATGGGACTCCATTTTGGAGCAGAAAGAACTGCTTTGGTTCTTTTTCTTAAAGAGAATATTAAAGTTTCAGCTTTTTATATTGGCATTTTTTTTAGTGTTATTGGACTTTGGATGGCTTTAATTTCTCCAATTATGGCTCGAATAAAAACCCAAGATTTTTTCTGGCTTGCTTTGAGTTTGGGATGGTCAGGACTTTTTCAATTTTTTACAGGACTTACTTGGAATTTTCCTAGCTTTTTATTTACCCGCCTTTTACATACAGCAGGAGATTCTTTATTTTTATTAGAAATTAATTTTATTATTGTCTGTCTTTTTCCAGGAGAAAGGCTTGGAGGACACTCAGGATTTTTATTTACTTTAAGAAGCATCTCTGTCTTTTTAGGAGCCAGTATTACTGGACTAATTAACCAACATTTAGGTTATGCCTGGACATTTTTTGTAAGTGGATTTGTAAGTCTTATTTGGGCATGGGCGCTTAGGGGTTTATTTTCAAAAAAATTTGTGCTATTAAAACCCTAATATGAGGTCTTTATGCTAAGTGCCAAATTAGGTGGCAAATTGGACAAATATATTGTTAGATGTTTACCTAAAAATATTTCTCCTAATACTTATACTTTACTTGGTCTAGTTGTAACTGTAATTGCTAGTCTTTCTCTTGCATTTGGCTATTTTACAATAGGGGGATTTTTTATTTTTTTTGCAGGATTTTTTGATATGGCTGATGGGGCAATTGCTCGTACAACAGGAAGAACCTCTGAATTTGGCGGTTTTTTAGATTCAGTTATAGACCGCTATGGAGACCTATTTTTCTTTTTTGGGCTTTGTTTTCATTATTATCATATACGTGATGCTTTTCTTTTATTTTGCACTCTTTTTACCATTGCTGGTAGCCTTTTGACTTCTTATACTAGGGCAAGAGCAGAAATATTTTTAAATCATAAATGTAATATTGGACTAATAGAAAGACCTGAAAGGATCATTTTGCTTGGTATAGGAGCATTATTTAATTCATTCACATATATTATTCCCATTCTTGCAATTTTAAGCAATCTTACTGTTTTTCAACGTATTTACTATGTCTGGAGAAAAACCGAGACATTAAAACCAAATAATGAATGATTTAAACAATTTGAAAAAACAACTAATTCTTATAGGACGCACCCTTTATCAGCGAGGACTTATTAGTGGAAATACAGGAAATTTAAGTGTGCGATTAAGTGGAGGAAAATTTTTGGTCACGCCAACACGAAAAAATAAAGGATTTTTAAAAGATGAAGATTTACTTATTGTAAATATTGATGGAAAGGTAGTTGAGGGAAAAGGAGAACCTACCTCTGAGCTCCCTATGCATATTTCTATTTATCAGCATTGCCCTAAAGTAAATGCTATTGTCCATGCTCATCCCCCTTTTACTGTAGCTCTTACTTTAGTTGGTTTTCGATTAGATTATCCTTATTTACCTGAAGCTATTCCTTTAAAAATTGGAATGGCTACTTACAGCACCCCAGGCACTAGAGAAGTACCTGACACACTCCTTAATCTCCTTGCCAAACACAAAGTTATTATTTTAGAAAGGCATGGAGCAGTTACAATGGGTAAAGATTTATTTGAAGCTTTTGATTTAATGGATGAATTAGAGCATATTGCTCGTATATATTGGGCAGCACGTTGTCTTGGCACATTTACCCCTCTTTCTCTTGCTCAACTTAAGCGATATCGAGAAGTTTGGATTAATGAAAAAGATTAAGCTTCTTTTAATGCTTCTTCTAATTTTACAGCAAGTTGATTTATGCTAAATGGTTTTTGAATAAAGATTTTTGCATCTGTTTCAGGATAATCTATTTTTGGATAACCTGACATATAAACTACTTTTATATTAGGATGCAACGTAGATAAACGCTTTGCTAATTCATAACCATTTATATCTGGCATCACTACATCTGTTAAAAGTAGATGTAATGGCCCTGAATATGCCTCAGCTAATTTAATTGCTTCTTCACCATTTTTGGCAAAAAGAGCTTTATAACCTAATTCTTGAAGCATATCTTTTAAGACTTCCCTTATAGCCTCATCATCCTCGGCTACTAAAATAGTTTTTCCACCACCTAATGTTATATTTGATGTTTCTGCTTCTTCTTGAAAAAAAACATTAGACTTTGTTTTTGGCAAATATATCTTAATTGTAGTCCCTTTATTTGACTCAGAATAAATTCTTATACAACCTTTCATTTGATTTACAATACCATATACAATAGACAATCCTAAACCAGTTCCATCTTTTTTTGTTGTAAAAAATGGCTCAAAACAGTGTTGTTTAATTTGCTCATCCATACCTATTCCTGTATCAGTTACACTGAGCACAACATAATCGCCTGGTCTAATTCCACGTATAGAAGCAAATTTTTTATCTAATCTTGTATTTTTTGTTTCAATTATCAATTTTCCACCTTCAGGCATAGCTTCTCTAGCATTAGTAATGAGATTCATAAGAACCTGTTCAATTTGACTCACATCTGCTTCTACTTCCCACAATTCTTTTTCTAAGAGGAATTCACATTGAATATCTTCGCCAATAATGCGAACAATCATTTCTTTCATATCATTCACAATTTGGTTAAGATTAATAGGTGTTGTTTCTACTACATGCTTACGGCTAAAAAGCAAAAGTCGTTGAATAAGATTAGCAGCTCGACCTGAAAGTTGATTTATTTGGTAAATGTACTTCCATCTTGGGTCACGTTCATTCATTTTTCCTAATAAAAGTTGACAATAACCTATTATTCCTTGAAGAATATTATTAAAATCATGGGCTATAGTCCCTACTAGCCGACCAATAGCTTCCATCTTTTGAGCCTGAATCAATTGAGCCTCAAGCTGTTTATAGGCAGTAATGTCTCTTAGTACAGAAAGTGTAGTTTTCCCATCAGGCAAAAGAATAACTGTACGATCAATTATCTTTTTTTCACCTTTTTTCGTCAAAAGAGTGAATTCATATCGAGATGGTGCAAGCTCTGGATTTAATCTTCTTTTTTCATGATATTCACTCAGTTGTTTTCTATCTTCAGGAGCTACATAATCTAAAAATGATTTACCAATCACTGCTTCTGCTTTTTCTCCAACAAGAGACAAAAAAGCAGCATTTGCCATTTTTATTTTTGCATCACTACCTACAAGTACAATTGGATCAGGACTTTTTTCAAAAAGTAACTTATATTCTACAGATTCTTCATCTTCTTTATTCATTTCTTTCTTAAAAATTTAAATTTAAACATTTAAATTTTTTGAAAGTTAACACAATTAAAAAAATATGTCAATTTAAAATAATGGAATAAACGTAATATAATGTTACTTTAAAATTTCTTTTAAAAATTCTTTAAATTTTTCCCCAAACTCAGGATGTTTTAAACCAAAAACAACATTAGCCTGTAAATAGCCAAGCTTTTCTCCAGCATCATAACGTCTACCTTCAAATTCATAGGCATAAACAACATTCATTTGACTATAACGATGCAATGCGTCAGTCAATTGTAACTCACCCCCGCGTCCAAATGGAATTCGTTCTAATATAGGAAAAATTTCCGGAGTAAGAATATAACGACCAATTACCCCTAAATCTGAAGGGGCTTCTTCAGGTAAAGGTTTTTCTATAAGCCCTTTTGCTTTATAAAGACGTTCTTTTATATATTCTGGTTCTATTACCCCATAACGAGAAATCTCTTCTAAAGGCACTTTTTCTACTGCTACTACTGGCGCTCCTGTTTCTTGAAATATTTCACTTAATTGAGCAATGCATGGCTTCTCACTATCTACTAAATCATCAGGGAGTAATACAGCAAAAGGTTCATCAAATATTAAAGGTTTTGCACATAAAATAGCATGTCCAAGTCCTAAAGGATATTTTTGACGAACTGAAATAATGTTTATCATACGTACAAGATGTTTAATGATTGTTAAAGTTTTTCTTTTTCCTCTTTGATCAAGTATTGTCTCTAATTCAAAATCACTATCAAAGTGATTTTCAATAGCAGATTTCCCCTGACGAGTCACTAAAATAATCTCTGTAATATCACTAGCTAATGCCTCTTCTACAATATATTGAATTAACGGTTTATCTACTACTGGCAACATCTCCTTTGGAACTGCTTTTGTGGCTGGTAAAATACGAGTACCTAGTCCAGCTACTGGTATTACTGCTTTTTTTACTGGCTTTTTCTTCATCTTCTTCTCCTATTTTTGCAAGAATTTGCTTTACTAGCATAACTCTTATATAATACATCAAAAATAAAATGGCAATGAAAACAATTTTTATTACTGGAGGAGCAAGAGGTATAGGCAAAGCTATTGCTTTTGAATGTTTTAAAAGAGGGATAAAACAAATAGTCATTACAGCAAAAACTGAAGAAATACTTTTTGAAACAAAAGAAATGCTTTCGAAAATGGGGGCTAAAATATTAGCTTTTAAAGCAGATGTAAGGAATATAGAAGTTATGAAAAGAGTTTTTAATGAAACTATAAAAACCTTTGGCAAGATAGATATTCTTATCAATAATGCTGGTATAGCTCAAAGAAAACTTTTTATAGAGATTACTCCTTCAGATTGGGATGAAATTATTGATACTAATTTAAAAGGTATATTTATTTGTACTTATTTAGTTTTACCTTATATGATAGCCAGGAAAGATGGTATTATTATAAATATTGCATCTGGTGCAGGGAAAACAGGATTTCCAGAACTTTCTATATATTGCGCTTCAAAATTTGGAGTTGTTGGATTTACAGAAGCTTTAGCAAAAGAATTAAAAAATTTAGGTATAAAAGTTTATGCTATTTGTCCTGGTGGAACAGATACAAGAATGTATCGCTCATTGTTTCCAGAAAGAAAGCCTTTATATGGACCTGAAAAAGTAGCAAAAGTAGTAAGTGAATTAATATTTGGTGAAAGAACAGTGCCTTTAGGATATTGTGTTGAAGTTTACTAAAAATGGATAAATTAATTCTTGAAGAAGTAACTGAACATAATTTAAAAGGATTTAACTTATGTATTCCTAAACATAAACTAATAGTCATAACTGGCGTTAGTGGATCTGGAAAATCAACCCTTGCTTTTGATGTAATTTACAAAGAGGGTCAAAGAAGATATTTAATGGCTATTCACCCAGCTATAAAACGTTTTTTACCAAGATTTGAAAAAACAAAAGTAAAAAATATCATTGGGCTTTCTCCTACATTAGGAATAAAACAACAAGTGGCAGCATTTAATCCTAGATCCACTGTTGGTACTTTAACAGAAATATATGATTTTTTACGTATTCTTTATGCTAAAGTTGCACTGCCTTATTGCCCTTATTGTAACATACCTATTCCTAAATATACTATGCCTGAAATTATTAAAAAAATACTTTCTTTACCTAAAGGAGAAAAATGCATCATTCTTGCACCTATTGTCATTAAAGGGGAAAAAGATTGGAAAAGATATATTAGAGAAGGTTTTATTAAGGCAAAAATTGATGACCATATTTATGATTTAACCGAAGAAATTCCTCCATTAACACAAAAAGCAGATATAGTTGTTGATCGTCTTATTATTAAAGATCATATTAAAACACGTTTAAGAGATTCATTGGAATTGGCATTTAAATTAGCTAATGGGAAAGTTAAAATAGAAATCCTTGAAAAGAATAAAACTTTATTTTTTAGTTTAGAATCTATATGCAATCAATGTGGTTTTCGCTTTCCTCCAATTACACCTTTAATTTTTTCCTTTAATAATCCTTTTGGTGCCTGCCCTGTATGTCAGGGAATAGGAGAAAAGGAAGGAAAGGTTTGCCCAGCTTGTAAGGGAAAACGTCTTAAATCAGAAGCACTTGCAATAAAACTTAATGGTAAAGATATTGCCTCAATTAGTGAATTACCAGTAAAAGAATTACTTTTTTTCTTAAAATCTATTGATTTTTCATCCCAACAAAAAATTATCGCTATACCAATTTTAAAAGAAATAGAAAAAAGGATAAAAAATCTTTCTATTTTAGGTATTGATTATTTGCCTCTTAATCGACCTGTTACAAAAGTATCCACCGGTGAATACCAACGATTAATAATTGCTCTTTATTTAACACATCCTTTAAGTGACGTAATTTTTATCTTAGATGAACCTACTACTGGTCTTCATCCAAAAGAAGTAGAAAAATTGATTTCTATTTTAAAAATATTAAGAGATATGGGGAACACAATATTAATTGTAGAACATGATCTTCAAATAATTTCTAATGCTGATTATATAATTGAACTTGGGCCAGGGGCAGGGGAAAAAGGTGGGAAACTTATTTTCTCTGGTACTTTTCAAAAATTTAAAAAAAGCAATACCATCACTGCTCAATATCTTTTAGGTAAGAAAATATATTTTCGCCAAAAACGATATTCTGATAAATATTTAATTATAGAAAAAGCAGCAGCTCGCAATTTAAAATCTATTACTGTATCTATTCCTTTAAATTGTTTTACTTGTATTACAGGTGTAAGTGGAAGTGGGAAAAGTGCTTTGGCAATTGATGTACTTTATAATTATGTAAAACAATGGTTAGCAAAAAAAGAGATTACTGTGCCAGTAAAAGAAATAAAAGGAGTAGAAAATATCAAACAAGTTGTTCTTATTGATGCCCAGCCTATTGGCCGCACACATAAATCAAATCCAGCTACTTATATTGGTCTTTTTAGTCATATTAGACATTTATTTGCCAATTTACCAGAATCAAAGGCAAGGGGATATACACCTGAAAAATTTAGTCTCAATACAAAAGGAGGAAGATGTGAAGTCTGCCAAGGAGAAGGAGTTATTAAAATTGAAATGCCACTTTTACCAGAAGTTTATCTTACTTGTGAAACTTGTGAAGGAAAGCGTTTTAATGAAGAAGTATTAGAAATAAAATTTAAAGGCAAAAATATAGCTGAGGTATTAGAAATGACTGTTGCAGAAGCATATGGATTTTTTCGCCATATACCCTATATAAAAAAATATCTTGAAATTATGATGAAAGTTGGTTTGGGCTACCTTCAATTAGGACAACCTGCACCTAGTCTTTCTGGAGGAGAAGCACAGCGACTTAAACTTGCTAGAGAATTAATAAAAGGTAACAATAATGTTCTTTATATTTTAGATGAACCCAGTATGGGATTACATTTAGAAGATATAAGAAAACTTTTAGAGCTCTTAGAAAAACTGCTTGAAAAAAATAATACAATAGTTATTGTTGAACATCACCCAGAGATAATAAAAGCAGCAGATTATGTCATTGAATTGGGGCCAGGTGCTGGAAATGATGGAGGATATCTGATAAAAAGTTATGCACCACCTTTTACTACATTTCTACCTGATTTTTTGGCTTCAGCTAAATAAGTAGCTACTCTATGTAAAAGTGTACCAGCTGTATCTCCTTTTTTAAAGGCAGTTACTCCAATACTTATTGTTACTCGATTATCAATCCCTCGCTGATGTGGCAAGTTTCTTTCATAAGTAGCTTTTCTTAAACGCTCTGCTGTCATCATTCCTCGTTCTAAATTTGCATCAGCTATGATAGCAACAAAGCGTCCTCCTTTATAACGAAAAAGAGTATCACCAGACCTTAACAAACTACACCAAAAAACAGCAAGAACTTGAAGTAAACTGTCTCCAAATTGATGACCATAAATATCATTATAACGAGTAAAATGATCCACATCCATCATAAGGGTTGAAAAAACTTTTTCAAACTTTTCTCCATGATAACATTTAAGAGTCAATTCAGTCTCTAATGCCAGATTATTCATTAAGCCAGTAAGAGGATCAGTCATTGCTGCTTTTTTTAGAGCTTTTTGATTTTCAAGAAATGCTATCCAATTTTTTATTCTCAATTCAAGTTCATTAAGATTAATAGGCTTTACCATAATATCTAAAGGTGAAAATGGTAAAGCCCTCAGGTTTTGTCTTTCTTCTTCTTCAAGTAAAAAAATAATAGGAACCTCTTTTAAAATAATATGGTTCTTTATCTCTTTTATTATTTCAAAACCATCTTTGTCAGGTAAAGTAGGATCAAACACTATGAGATCAGGGACTTCTTCTAAACAGGCATTTAATACTTTTTCTCCTAAAAAAACCCATTTTGTTTTAAATTTATTATTTTCAAAAACTAATAAAAGCAATTTGGCAATAGACGCATTATCTTCCACTATAAGTACACATAAATTAAGCTCATCCATTTTAATTCCTGATAAAAAAATAATGGCCGGGAGATAAACTCCCGGCCATTATATGAATTAACCTACTTCTAAACCAACAAACTTGGCGAGTGGCTTTGCCATTGGGTAGGCATAGAGGAGAATTAACTCAACAACCAAGGTATAAATAACTAGAGATTCAATCATAGCAAGACCAATCAAGAGAGTAACTGTGATCTTACCAGAAGCCTCAGGATTTCTTGCAATACCTTCCACTGCGCTCTTAAGACCCCAACCTTGTCCCAAAGAACCGCCAAAAGCAGCTATAGCAATACCAAAACCAGCTACAAAAACAGTTGTAATAAAGAACTTCAAACCAGTAGGTCCTACAGCAGCTGCTTCCTGAGCCAACGCCAAGTTAGTTAAAGCCAAAACCAATGCTCCAGCTAAAAGTGCTACCTTCGTCCTCATCCCTTACACCTCCTTTTAAAAGAATTTTAAAATAAGCGGCCTTCTCCCGCTTAATGAGCCTCTTCAATTGCTCCTGCAATATACATTGTACATAACATATAAAAGATAAAAGCTTGGATAAAACATAATAAGATAAATAAGAAATATAAAGGAACTGGTGCTAAATAAGCACCAGCTAAGAAAATCAAAAGACCAATAATTAATTCTTTAGCCACAATATTTCCAAAAAGTCGGAAAGTCAGAGAAAGGATACGAGCAAGACGTCCTATTATTTCAATAGGAATAAATAAAATAGCTAAAGGAAGAATTGGGCCTGTATAATGTCTAATGTATTTTGCACCATGTTTTTTAAGACCTACAAATTCTGCAAAGATTACACCCACAACAGCCATGGATAAATTGGTATTTAAATTTGCTGTTGGTGCCATAAGTCCTGGTGCAAGCCCCATTACATTACATAAAAAGATATATATAAACAAAGTAGCTACAAGTGGGTAATAAGGTCTTCCCTCTTCTCCTGTAATACCTATTGTAAATTCCTCTAAACCTCCAATAATTAGTTCCCACACATTTTGAACTTTTGTGGGAACAAGTGGTCTAATACTGCTTTTTGCCCAAATTGCCATAAGAATCAGAATTATCATAGCTAACCAACTATTTACTAGTTGAGGATAATGATGGGCAAATTCTCCAAGTCCTATTTTTTCAAACAAAACTGTCATAAAAAGAATTGGGTGTTCCATCTGTTACCTCCTATTAAAAATTATTTCTTTTGTTTCCATTAATGCTAAAAGAAAAAGGTTAATTACTACTACTGAAAGACCTAAAACAAGACCAAAAATACTTACCCATCCTTTAATAAGTATTATTGAAATAATTATGCCAATAACAAATAAACGTAATAAAGATTTAGGAACCACACCTTCTTTAGTTTTATTTACTAAAAGTGTATTTACTAAGGTATGATGTAAAAGATGAAAATTAATATTAACTAATAATCCCCCTATTAAAATTCCTAAACTTAATCGCCAAGACATAAAAGGAATAGAAATAATCAATAATATACTTAATACTATCCAATTTCTTTTTTTTAAGATAGAAGGTAATTTGTCAAAATTAGTTTCAATCATTAAATTCCCTTTTTTTTCCCTTCGCGTTGTATCCGCTTCATTATAATAAAAACATTCCTGAACCCTGCAATTACTCCAAAAATCAGAAAAAGTACAATTAAACAATGTGGAAATGGCCAAGTTATCTTTAACCATTTGTCCAAGTAATAACCAATCGCAAGACCAATAATAATTGATAATACAATCGCAAATCCAATTTGCGTTGCATATGTTATTAACTTACTAAACTCAGCAAAAAATTCCTTTAATTCTTTAAGCATTCAAATTTTTTTCTTGACTATCATAATATGAAAAAAAAGTCAACCTTATAGTTTTGACCTCCTTAAATCCTTTATTGGCATTTTAAATTGTGCTTATTGACTTTTTTTGAAAAAATGTTACCAAAATTCTATGACATTTAAATCTGGATTTGTTTCTATTATTGGAGCACCAAATGTAGGAAAATCTACTTTTTTAAATGCTCTATTACAGCAAAAAATTGCTATTACTTCTTCAAAGCCACAAACTACTAGATACAAAATTAAAGGAGTATTACATTTACCTGAAGCTCAAATTATATTTGTAGATACTCCTGGAATTCATGAAGCAAGTATTCCTTATAACAAGTATATGGTGCAATTGGCTGTTGAAACCTTGCAAGAAGTAGATTTGATTTTGCTTATGATAGAGCCTTTTCCAAAAGGATTAGAGGACGGACGTCATATTATTTACACTTATTTAAAAGAGGTACCTGAAAAACCATCTATTTTACTTATAAATAAAATTGATAAAATTGCTAAACCTCAACTTCTTCCTATTATTGATGAGTTTAGAAAACTTCATCCTTTTAAAGCGCTTATTCCTATTTCTGCCTTAAAGCAAGCAGGTTTAGAAGATACATTAAAAGAAATCCTTCAATATCTTCCTGAAGGTCCTAAATATTACCCTGAAGATATAATTACAGATCAAACAGAGCGTCAGATAGTTGCAGAAATTATTAGAGAAAAAATTATTAATACAACACGTGATGAAATACCTTATAGTGTAGCAGTAACTGTTGAGGAGTTTAGGGAAATCCCAGAAAAGGACATGCTTTATATTAGTGCGATTATCCATGTAGAAAGAGATTCTCAAAAAGGTATTATTATAGGTAAAAAAGGGCAAAAATTAAAAAGTATTGGTCAGGCAGCCAGAGAAGAATTGGAAGTCATCTTTGGCAAAAAACTTTTTTTAGATTTATTTGTACGTGTACAGCCCTATTGGCGACGTGATCCAAAAACATGGGGAAAATTAGGGCTTAGATTTTCATAAAATGATTGCCTTTTTATTTCCAGGACAGGGTTCACAATATATTGGTATGGGAAAGGATATATGGGAAAAATCGCAAAAAGTAAAAGAAATATTTACTCTAGCTAGCGATATATGTAACATAGACTTAGTTAAATTGTGTTTTGAAGGCCCTATTGAAGAATTAACAAAAACAATTAACCTTCAACCTGCTTTAACTGCCGTAGAAATTAGTATTTTTTCATGTTTATTAGAAAAAAATATATTACCTGAAGCTGTAGCAGGTCATAGTTTAGGAGAATATCCAGCACTTTATGCTGCTGGTGTACTTTCTCTTGAAGATACATTTAAGGCAGTGAAAGAAAGGGCATATTTTATGGAAGAAGCTGCTAAAAAACATCCTGGAAGTATGCTTGCCATTGTTAAATTAGACTTGGAGACAGTAAAAAATATATTGATAGAATATAAAGAGGCAGAGCTGGCTAATTATAATTCTCCTCAACAAATTGTTATTAGTGGAAATCCTAAAATTTTAACAAAAATTTCGCAAAGAATAAAAGATTTAGGTGGACGTGGGATTCCTTTAAAAGTAAGTGGAGCTTGGCATAGTTCTTTTATAAAAGAAGCACAAGAAAGATTTAAAGAATTTCTTGAAAATATATCTTTTAAAGCTCCAAAAATTAAGATATATTTTAATGTAACAGCTAAAACAGAAACCGATCCAGAAAAAATTAAAGAGATTATGTGGAAACAATTATGTTCACCTGTACTTTGGTGTGAAGAAATTAAAAATATATATAAAGATGGAATTGACACATTTGTAGAAGTTGGACCAAAACAGGTACTTGCTGGTCTTTTAAAATACATTTTGCCTAAAGATAGTTATAAAGTTTTTACAGTAGAGAATATTTCTGATATTCAAAAATTATCTAAAGATTGGGAGGAAAAATGAAATTACCTTTTCCAGAAACCCCTAGATGTCCATTTTGTAACCAAATAATTGAACCTCCAAAAGAATTACGTCAAAGAAAGCCAAATGAATTTCCAGTAGGTATATGTGAACATTGTGGTGCAGTGTATGCTTATGATGTCTCAGGGAAAAATAGAGGAGCAGCCTTTCTTGAAGCCCTTTTATTTGCATGTAATTATGATTGGGATTTATGTCTTCAATTATCACCAGGAAAGGATTATGAAGATGCTTGGATAGAACATTATGATGGCATTACCCATACAGTAGTGCCAACAGAATCATTTGAAGGAAGGTCAATCCCTGGTGTCCTTATCTTTGTTAAAACTCATAAGGAAATTCAAGAGGTTACTCAGCCTATTATAAAAGAAAAAATGAAAGAAGCTCTTCCAAAAATCACACATAAAATATGTCCTAAAGCATTTTCTAAAAAAGAAATACGTAAAATGGTAATGGAAAATAAAGTAGAAGAAATTATATCTTTGGCTGAAAAAGATACAAGAGTAGTAACTGAATTGCAACGGATGCTTTATGTTGTAGATGAATCATTGCGTTGGCGTACTATCGAAATCTTAGGAAAAGTAAGTGAAAGATTAGCAGATAAAAGACCAGATGTTATTAGCAAACTGCTTTATCGTCTTCTTTATAGCACTTCTGATTCAGCAGCTTCGGCTTGGGGAGCTATTGAAGCTGCAGCTACTATCATCAGCTATAGACCAGATATATTCGCTGATTATGTTCGTTCTCTTTTTTCATTTTTCTTAGATAAAGAATTACATAGAGAACTCACATGGGCTATTGGTAGAATTGCTGGTAAAAAGCCAGAACTTGTTAGATATGCCTTTTCTACCCTTTGCTCTTTTTTAAAAGCAGAAGATCCTGTTTTAAGAGGTTATGCGGTTTGGGCTTTAGGTGAAATGAAAAACAAAGAAGCTATAAAAGAGATAAAAGCATTGGAAAATGATAATCATTTTATACGTATATATAAAGATGGAGAAGTAAAAGAAGAAACAATAAGCCAATTAGTTAAGGAAGCTACTGCT
The DNA here is from genome assembly GCA_030262725.1 of Candidatus Desulfofervidus auxilii. Classification (NCBI taxonomy): domain Bacteria; kingdom Pseudomonadati; phylum Thermodesulfobacteriota; class Candidatus Desulfofervidia; order Candidatus Desulfofervidales; family Candidatus Desulfofervidaceae; genus Candidatus Desulfofervidus; species Candidatus Desulfofervidus auxilii. The sequence goes on from JAJSZS010000012.1 coordinate 25,322, forward strand.
AAACTTGAAGGATGCTTATAAAGTATCTTGTTTCTTCTCCTTATGGGGATATTACGGTAAGTAAAGAAAAGTTATTGCTTCCTTTAGATGGAGATCCACTAAAAACACCTTATGAAAATTATTTTTCCTCTATATATATTTTTATTCAAAATAAGCTTAAATCTATATTAAAAATTTTAAGTGAAAAATTTAATAGAATTATTTTTTCAAAAGATATTAAAGAAGTCTTAATTAGAGCTGAAAAACATGGTTTTTTTTATCATCCAGCTAGTGTAGAATTTATAATAGATAGGGAAAAAATAAAATTTGGAGTAAATGTAGCTATTTCTGAAATAGGGAAAAAATGGTTAAAGGAAGAATTTAAAATTTTAAAAGAATTAAATCAAAAGTTTAATCCATCTTATTTACCAAAAGTTTATTTTTCAGATGAAATAAATTATATGCAGATGGTATTTATTGACTGGTTTGAAGATTATCATGAATTTCATCTTTCAAAAAATGAAGAAGAAAAACAAATATTAACTCTTTGGGATTTTAACCAAGGTTATAGAGTACTTTCAAAAAAACAGGCATTTGAGATATACAAACAGGCTGCAAAAATCCTTACTTATTATTATGATATTGAAAATTTTAATCAGATTTATCCTTGGCATCATGCGGCAGGTGATTTTGTAGCAAAAGTAGAAGATGAAAGGATAGATGTAAGGCTTACTACTGTTAGAAAATATGAACCAGTTATTGTATTTTATGAAAAAAATTGTGCTAACATTCTTATTGCTCTTTTTTATTTTTTCTTAGATTTGACTTTAAGAATGAGAATTGACCGATTAGATGGTGTAGGAGAAATCCTTTGGGCAGATGATTATTGCCTTTATGCAACAGTTGAGGGTTTTTTTGATGCATTAAAATCAAAAACTGATTTAAATAAATTTTTATGCTTATTAAAATCTTTTAATCTTTCAGAGCTAAAGCTTGCTTTTGAAGGGTTAATAAAATTATATGAAGGAAAAGAAGAATATTTTTTAATAACTAAAAATTTAGAAGAACACATTAAAAAACTTCATACTATTCTACAAACTCTCCTTTAAGGATTAATTCTAAAGGTAATTTTAAAGCCCAAGATAAAGGCATCATAAGAAGAGATCTTTCAGGATGAGCTGAGCCAAATTTTATTAAAAGTTCTTCTGAAAGCTTATTAAGCTCATGATATATTTTATCTAATCGAATAGTTGGATAAGTTACTCCTTTTTGAAAACCAGAAAGACCACAGACACAAACTTTCCCATCTTCAACAGTAAAAGGTACACCATATATGCGACAAATAATGGGACGTTTTTCATAAAGTATACATTCATCACTTCTTGTTAAAAAAGGACATCTTACTCGCTGTTTCCCCAAACCATAAGCCTTCATCTTTGGATCATCATCAAATACACTAAGCCTATCCTTTGCTCGCCATATATCAGCTTCAGCCTTTTCTACTTGGCGAAAAATATCTTTTTTTATCCTTGTATCTAAACGGTTAAAATGATAATTTAAATAAGCTGCCTCTATTGGGAATAAACCAAAAGGAGCATAACAACAGTCACAGCAATGAATACGACATCTTACAGCACCAGGATATTTTTCTTGAATACTGCGAAAAAGAATATCTGCTTTTTTGGCTAAAAATTCGTATCTTTCAAATAAATCACCGAGCATTTTCCCTATAAGATTCAAGCAATTTAATAAAATCTGGATGAGGATCAAAACCAAGCTCAATAGCTTTATCAAGATGCTCAATTGCTTTTTTATAATCTCCTTTTAAGTAATAAGCATAAGCGAGATTATTATGACCAAGAGCAAAATTAGGTGCCATTTTAAGCATTTTTTTATTTATCTCAATACTTTTTTCTACATCTCCTTTTTGAAGATAAGCATTAGCCAAATTACACATAGCTTGTACAATTTTAGGATTCAACTCAAGTGCCTTTTCTAAAGCTTCAATAGCTTTATCTGTTTCACCAAGTTGTAGATAGGCAAAACCTAAATTAGCATATCCTCTCGCATATCTAGGTTCTATTTCTATAGCCCGTAAATTTGCTTTAACAACATTTTCCATCTCACCTTTTTTAAAATAGATATAGCCAAGATTAACATAGGCTTCAAACATCCGAAGACCTTCATCAATAGATTCCTCAAATGCTTCTATTGCCTCATCTAATTTACCTTGATGCATAAGAGCTACACCAAGATTGTAATAAGCACTAGCACATTCTGGGTTTTCTAAAAGCAATCTTTTTTGTTTAAGAATAAACTCTTCAATTGTTTGAGGTCTTTTCATAATTACTCCCTATAGAAACAGATTAGACGTTTGAGATAATTAAAAATCATAAAAAAAGGGTGGCTGTTACCAGCCACCCTTTTATTTTTTATTCACCTGTACCTGCCTTTTCTGCAGAAATACCCCTTCCTTTCAGACCATACATAGTTGTACTGCCAGTAGAAAAATATTCTAAAACACCTTCATTTACCAATTCTGTGGCTGCTTTTTTAATATCTCTTGATTTAGCATCCGGAATAACCTTCTTCACTGCCTTTTCCATATCTTTAAAATAAAACTTAGTCTTCTTCCCCTTCCCCGCATACTCAACAATCACTTTTTTAATATCTTCAAGTCCCATATTTATCACCTCTTTTCATAAATTATTTTTTAAGCCCGCCTACGGCCTCAGCTATCTTCCATACATGATCTGTGTACTTAAATTGTGTTGTTGTTCTATATGTATCATAGGCCAGGCGGTAATCATCAAGTAAATGCCAAGTAAATGGTATTTCACATAATTCAAAGAATCTTTCCCAACCAATCCTTTCTGCCCATTCTCCAAGTCTTTCATATTTTCTAGCATGTTTAGCATAAACCTCAACAATCTTTCTAATAGTCTTTGTTACTTCTGGCCAACGTGGTGGATTATTAGGTAAATAGTCTACAACTACTTTAGAGAATTTAGGACCACTCTTTCTATTTGAAATTTTTCCTCCTGCAAGGATAACTATACCATCACCTTCTTTATCTGCTAATGGTGTAGCCATACACATTGTATAACAATTTCCACAGAACATACATCTTTGTTCATTTACTCTAACTGTCTTTGTCCCATCTTCCAAAGTTACTGGACGAATGGCACCTAAAGGACAAGCAGCTACTACTAATGGAATTTCACAAACTTTTGATATTACCTCATCATCAATCATAGGTGGTTTACGATGATAACCAAGAATAGCAATATCAGAACAGTGAACTGCTCCACACATGTTTAAACAACAGGCAAGAGATACTCTTAATTTCGCTGGCAGTGTCATGCTCTTAAAATAGTCAAATAATTCATCCATAACAGATTTTACCACACCAGATGCATCTGTAGCTGGTGTATGGCAATGAATCCAACCTTGGGTATGAACAATATTTGTAATAGAACAACCTGTGCCACCTACTGGAAACTTATAACTACCTGCAGGGAATTTTCTGCTTTCTAAATCTTTCTTTAATTCTCTAGCTTTTTCTTCGCTATCGGTAATAAACTCAACACAATTGCGTGTTGTCCATCTAACATAACCATCACAATATTTATCTGCAATATCACAAATCTCACGTATATGCTCAGCAGTCATTAATCTAGCACCACCAACCCTTACCGTATATACCTTTTCACCTGTTTCAGAAACATGCATTAAAATCCCTGGTTCTAATATTTCATGATATAACCATTTTCCATAATTCCTCCTAATAATAGGAGGGAAAAACTGCCAATAATGTGGTGGCCCAATATCTGTAATCCTATTTTCTAATGGTTTTTCTGGATCATAATAACCATATTTCCCTTTAGACATAGCACACCTCCTTTTTTATCTTGGATGTCTCTTTCTAAATTCTTTAATATCTCTCTTCCACCCACCAGGCACTTCTTCTTCTTTCCAATAAATATATGGGTTAGAGCGAGGTTCTTTTACCATCTGTGGTGCTGGTGGTATCTCAAGAATTTCTGTAACAAACCGCCACAGACCCCAACGCTGAATTAATTCACCTAAACGCTCACGATTCTTACCTTCTTCCATCCACCAATCCCAAACTTTTTCAACAATTGCCTTTATATTATCATAAGGCTTTTCTGTATACATAAATGGGATACCTACTAAAGACATCTGCGCACCTTCAAGAATAGGTGCTTTAGCACCAAAAAGGATGCTTAAGCCTGTATCTACACCTGGTCTTAATGCCCTTGGCATAACAGCAATACAATGCATACAACGTACACATTCTTTATTATCAATCTTTAATTCCTTCCCATCCCATTCCATACATTGGGCAGGACAGAGATCAATTACTTCTTTTTGAATATCAAATGGACCCCAATCTCTGTCTCTAAAAGCACCTCCATTAGGTGGAATTTCTCCTGCTACATACGCTCTTACTGCTTCTTGATCAATGCGAATTTCATCTTTCCAAGTACCAATATAAGACATATCTGCTCTAGCAATACTAGCTACACAGCAGTTTGGACAACCATCAAACTTAAATTTAAATTTATATGGAAATGCTGGTCTATGTAATTCATCTTGATAATACATAGTCATTTCATAACACATATCCTGTGTATCTATCATAGCCCATTCACACCTTGCCTTCCCAATACAACAAGAAGGAGTTCTTAAATTTGAACCAGAACCACCTAAGTCAACACCCAAATCATGGGTTAAATCAAAGAATATAGGTTCTAATTGTTCAGTAACAGCTCCTAAAAAGACAGTATCACCAGTGGAACCATGCATGTTTGTAACACCACTACCACGATATTCACAAATGTCCATTAAACCTCTTAAATAATCTGTGTTATAAAACTTACTAGCAGGCTGATTAATCCTAAGAGTATGAAATGCCCAAATTGCAGGAAATTTCTCTTGCTGATCAGAATATCTACCAATTACACCACCTCCATAACCAAATACACCAATAATTCCACCATGTTTCCAATGAGTTTCTTTATCTATATAAGAAAGCTCAAGCTGACCTAATAAATCTTCACAACATTCTACTGGTCCTTGCAAATTCTCTTGCCCAAGTTTACGCCTATGTAAAGCCTCTCTTTTTAAATCACTAACAAAGCTAGGCCAAGGTCCTTTCTCTAGCTCTTCAAGCATAGGAATATCATGTTTGATTTTAAATTCTTTTAATTCTTCTTCAGTATAATTGTGTAATTGTTCGTCAGTAAAAATCCTTATATCTTCATAAGTTCTATGACCTTCTACTTCTTTATCCCACATTTTTTCTTGCCCTTCAGCTGCCATATCTTTTACCTCCTTCTTTTGTTTTTGGATTTTTCAAATTTACCATATTTTTTAACCAAACCTCCTTTAACTTCCACCTCCTTCCTTCTTCTGTTGTATTTTCAAATATAATCTGCTCTTTCATTTTTGTCAAGAAAAAATTTATACTTTTCCATAATATCTTTCATGAACCATCGCCACTGTTCTATAAACAAGATGAGCAAATTTGGAATAAGGTAAGTAAACAAAAAGTGTAAATACAAAGCCTACATGTATTAAATATGAACCATAAGCTAATTTTGCAATATGAATTAATCTAAAAAACTCTGCACAAAATCCAGTGATACCTACTGCTAAAATAACAATAATTAAACTCCAATCCCAATAAGTAGAAACAGTTTGTTTATCTTGTATTCTATTAATAAGAATAGTTAAAATTCCAATAAGAAGAAGTATTCCACCTAAATTAGCCAAAATCTTTACAGGATGGCTTAATGGGAATGGTATTTCTATATGAAGAATATATTCAGCTAACACATCTATAGAAGTTACAATAGCTAAGGCAATAAAACTCCATAATAGCAACATATGAGGTAATGCTCTACCTTTATTTGCCTCACATTTATAAAAACGGCTATGAGCTAAAATTTCTTTTAAAGTTGATATAATTATGCCTATCCATCCTCCTTTTAAAATCAACTGAAATCTACTTGGTGGTTCAAGTCCTTCACTCATGTCATCCCAAAATTGTTTTATGCTTTTTACTAAAGAAACAATAAGAAAAAAAGTAAGGGGAAGAAAGACAGCATCTATATAATAAGTAGGCAAGAAATTAGAAGGACGAATTTCTTCTCCAGTTGGTCTGTGTCCAGTAATTGCAAGTAGAAGCAATAGAATAACAATAGGAAATGCTATTAATAATGGAAGAGATTTAGGAGTCTTTACAAAATTCACTAACCATTTTGGACGTGCATATTCATTAATTACATATGCTCTAATAGCAGCTAGAACATCACCTGGTCGTGCACCACGTGGGCAATAAAGAGAACAATCATTACAATTATGACATAACCATACTGCAGGATCCTTCACTAACTTATCTTTCTGACCCCATTGAGCAAGAATCATCTGTCTACGTGGAAATGGATTTTCTTCTGGTGCAAGTGGGCAGACTACTGCACAAGTAGCACACTGAAAACATTTTTTTACCGAATCCCCACCTAATTCTATTATGCCCTTAATAAAATTTACATCTGGCTCCACCACACGACCATTTGCCATCTTAAACCCTCCTTACCATCCTTTAAATGGATTGGGACCTAACTCTTTAATTCTAGCAATAAAATTATCAACAATTTCAGGTAGCTTATTATAATCAGTAATTGCTACCTGAACTAATTGCGCCCTTTCTGCTTCAAGACCTAAATTATCTAATGTCTCCTGAAGCTTACCCATGCGATAATTAGCAAGTTCACTACCTCTTACAAAATGACACTGATAATCATCTCCATATTTGCAGCCCAAGAGTAAAACACCATCTATACCACGAGATAAAGCGTCTGAAATAAAAACAAGATTCACAGAACCAAGACAACGGACAGGTATCACTCTTAACAATGGTGAATAATGCAAATGATTAATTCCTGCCATATCTAAAGCAGGATAAGCATCATTTTCACAAGCAAAACAAAGAATTCTCAATTTCTCTTCATCATCTTCAGGTACAGATATAGCTTTAATCATAGAAGAAATAATATCTATATTATAATTTTGGAAACCAACAATCCTTTCAGGACAAGCACCCATACATACACCGCAACGGCGACATCTAAAAACATTAGGTTTAGGTGTACCTTTTTCATCCTCATCAAGGGCACCAAATGGACATTCTTGTGTACAACGTTTACATTGTGTACATCTTTGGAAGAAAAATACAGGAAAGCTTAAATCACCTGCTCTTGGATGAACAGCTCCACCACGAGATTCTAATTCCATACACTGGATAGCTTTTAAAGCAGCACCAGTAGCATCTCTAATACATCCATCAATATCTAAAGGTTGACGGACACAACCAGCTGGATAAATACCTGTGCGTCTTGATTCATATGGGAAACAGATAAAGTTTGAATCAGCTAAACTGTATTTTAAAACAGGTACTTCTGGTCCTTGACGATAAGCTAAGTTCAAAATACCTTCCCAAGGTTGGGGTGTTTCTGCAATAGTTTTTTCAATTACTTCTGGCTCCTCTTGACCAGTTAAACCATATCGTTGAAATACCTCTTCACGAGTAGTAGGTAATCCTTCCATAGTAGATACCATTCCTATAGCTAATACTACAAGGTCTGCTTTTACTGTAATTTTTTCACCAAGAAGGGTGTTATCTACTTCAACATTTAAAGTTTTATCTTCATTTTCAGTAATACCAACTATATCACCTTTTGTAAGGAAGATACCTGGATCATTTTGTGCATTTTTATAGAATTCTTCATATTGACCTGGTGTACGCATATCTCGATAAAAAATATATGCTTTTGCTTCACTATTTAAAGTACGCACATACATAGCTTGTTTCAAAGATACTAAACAGCAGTAAGAGGAACAATAAGGTAAATGATCTTTATCTCTTTGACCAGCGCATAAGATAAAAACTACATTTTTAGCAGGTTGACCAGTAGCAGGAGATGTTATTTGGCCTTTTTTGGCCATTTCTTCCATTTCAATATTTGTAATTACATTTTTAAATTTTCCATAACCAAGATGCTCCAACTTATTAGCATCATAAGGTTTAAAACCTGTTGCTAAAATAATTGTGCCAACAGTTATTTGTTCTGTACTGCTTCCCTTTAATGTAACTTTAAAATGACCTGGTTGCCCTTCTGTTTTTTCAATTGTAGTAGAAGTATAAACTTTAATTTTTGGATGAGTTTGGACTGCTCTAATTTTTTCTTCAATTCCCGTATCCATTAATTCTTTATAAGGTGGAGAGCTAGGATATGTTTTCCACCATTTTGCTACCCATCCACCTAATTGAGCCTCTTTTTCTATTAATATTACATCATAATTAGCATTAGCTGCCTCAAGAGCAGCTGTTAAACCTGTAATACCACCTCCAACAACAAGAATGGTTTTATTATATGGCTCTTCCTCTGAATAACCAGTTGGAATCTCCACCTTTTGTGCTTTAGCAACAGCCATCCTTAAATAATCTTCTGCCATTTCTTGAGTAAAATCATTTTTAGGAGATTGACACCAAGCTACTCCCTCTCTTATATTTGCTCTCTCTACAACTATCTCTGGCCCAAAATTAAAAACATCCCAATTTACACGATGAGAACAAGCAGCAATAATAACCGTATTAATCCCTTCCTTTTCTATATCTTCTTTAATTAATTTTAATCCATCTGCTAAACAAAGGCTTTCGTGTGTTTTACACGGCAATTTTAATTCTTCTGTTACTACTTGGGAGAGTTTTTCTATATCAATTGCATCCCCAATACCACACCCTGTACAAATATAAACACTAAGTTTTTTTTCCATTTTAGAATTACCTCCTCACAATGGATTGAATGGCTTTAAGTGCTGCTGCTGTAGCGTCTTGAACTGAAGAAGCCACATCCATTGGTCTTTTAGCACATCCAGCAGGATAAATACCACTATCAGAATTAGAAACAATAAAATTAAAATCATCATAAGAAACATCGGCTGGGACTTTTTCCTCAGCCGTTACTGGCATCATGCCAGTAGCAAGGACTACCATATCTACTTCTTGTGATGTTCTTTTGCCAGATAAAATATCTTCAGCCTCAACTAATAAACTTTTATCAGGTTTTTCAGTGATTTTTGCCACTTTTCCTTTAATAAAATAAACATCCTTATATTCTTTTATCCGATTATAAAAATCTTCAAAACGGCCATATGCTCTTAAATCAATATAAAAGATATAAACTTTAGCATCAGGATATTGTTCTTTAACATATCCAGCCTGTTTCATGGAGGCTAAACAACAAATTGCTGAACAATAAGGTAGGTGATTTTCATCACGTGAACCTGCACATTGGACAAATGCTATACTCTTTATTTCTTTATTATCTGAAGGTCTTAATATTTTCCCTTTTGTTGGGCCATTTACAGCTGCCAGTCTTTCCATCATAACATTAGTGATAACATTTTTATATTTACCAAAACCAAGGTTATCCATTTTAGTTGCATCATAGGGTTTCCAACCTGTAGCCCAAATAATGGCACCTACTTTTAAATTTACTGTTTTTTCTTTCTCCTCTAAATTTATTGCTTTATAAGCGCATGCCTGAACACATTTACCACATTTGTCACATACAGTATCATCTATTACATATTTAGCAGGAAAAGCCATTTCATGTGGCAGATAAATAGCTTTTGTCTTTGAAAGACCATAATTAAATTCATCATCTCTTTCTATTGGGCAAACCTCAACACATTTTCCACAAATAGTACAATTGTTATTAACATAACGAGGTTTCAATTTTATAGTAACATCAAAATTGCCTGCTTGACCTGAAATCTTTTCTACTTCAGCTAAAGTAAAGAATTTTATACGTGGATTGTCTTTAATACGCCTAAAATTTATTTCTAAACCACAATAGGGAGGGCAAAGTTTCGGGAAATAATGATGTAACTGAGCAACTCTTCCGCCAAGATACGGCCGCTTTTCAACAAGAATAACATCATAACCAACCTCACCAATCTCTACTGCTGCTGTTAAACCACTCATGCCCCCACCAACGACTAAAATAGTTTGCGTACTTTTTCCCTCTGCCATTCTAATCCTCCACTTATTCTTTACCCGTCAACATCGAATTCGTGATAAAAAGAAAAAATTAAAAAACCGGGTGCCCTTAAGGGCACCCGGCATATTAATTAGTCAATGGGTAATGGGATATAAGGTCTCTCAAACATTTCCCACTCACCGGTCTCAGGATTAATCTTGGAAAGCACAAACTTCTTCCAGTTCTGCTCATCAATATCTGGATAATCAGAACGATAGTAATAACCAGGCCATCTGGTCTCCTTCCTATAAAGGAGATGACGCATATGACATTCAGCTGTAATCAAACGATGATAGTTTTCCCATGCACGCATCAACTCATGAAGATTTTCAGCAGCTAGTTTTTCAGAGTCTTCTTTAAGCATCTGGAGCTTTTCTAAACCTCTCAACAGTGCAGGTTCATTAGTAGTGTATTGTGTACCAATACCACCTGCATATTCATCCATAATCTTATTAAGACGGAATACAAACTGTTTAGGTCTGATGTAGAATGGATTTACATTAGGATCAGTGGTATAACCCTTATGTTCCTCAAAGGTCTTAAGAGGTCTGTATACCAAATCCATCAATTCTTTTACATCACCACGAGGTTTGGGTTCAAAATCCTTATGATCAAGGATGTATTTAATAGCTGCTTTTGCAGCAATCCTTCCTTCTGCATGAGAACCAGAAGAGAACTTATGGGCAGAAGCACCCACACCATCACCAGCAGTAAATAGACCTTCTACTGTAGTCATACGGTTGTACATACCAGGGAAGTCAGACTTATATTCTTCAGGCATAAGGTCTTCTGGACCACAACACCAAGCACCATTAGCACCAGAGTGAGAGCCCATAAGATATGGTTCTGAAGGCATAATCTCAGATTTGACCTTTTCAGGCTCAACGTTTTCAGCAGCCCAGAGGATTGACTGGCTTACTGTCATATCAAGGAAGTCTTCCCATGCCTCAGCTTCAAGCTTCTTTGCACGCTTTGGATCTGCCTCCATAATAGCCTTCATTGCAGCTTCAGTTCTCATAAAGATTGGGAACTTTCCTCCAAACATATCAAGCATCATAGCATGGTTTCTCAAACAAGTAGGAGTTGGTTTAACAAGACCATAAGGAGCGTATTTTTCAATATCTGCCTTTCTGGTCTTCATATATTCTTCATCAAATGCATTAGTAGCATAAGCTTTAAACAGTAAGAACCAAGCACCTACTGGACCATAACCATCTTTATAACGGGCAGGAACAAAGCGGCATTCCATATTTACATGAGCAGCACCTACTTCTAACATCATAGAATAAGTAGAACCAGCATTCCAAGGAGGATACCATGCACGACCATAACCTTCACCTGTGGAACGTGGACGGAAAATGTGCACTGCACCACCACAGGCAACTATAATTGCTTTTGCTTTAAAGAAATAGAATTTATTTTCTCTTACACTAAAACCAACTGCACCAGCAATTCTATTAGGATGATTTTCATCTAATAAAAGTTTTACAACAAATACACGTTCAAGGATATTTTCTTCACCAAGAGCATTCTTTGCTGCTTCAGCCACAATGCACTTATAAGACTCACCATTAATCATAATCTGCCAAGTACCTTCACGAACATATTTGCCTTCTTCATTCTTCCAAATAGGAAGACCCCATTTTTCAAAAAGATGAACTGAACCATCTACATGTCTACCTACATCATAAACTAGGTCTTCACGTACAACACCCATTAAATCTTGACGAACATACTTTACATATTCTTCAGGAGTTCTGTCACCTTTTGTACCACCTACCTCTGGAGCAGCTCTTCCACTCATTCCAAGATATGTATTGATGGCGGATAAACCTTGAGCGACTGCACCACTTCTTTCTAAGGCTGCCTTATCTACTAAAATCACTTTAATATCATCACCAGCCCAATATTTTGCTTCCACAGCCGCCCCACAGGCAGCCATACCGCCACCAACAATTAATAAATCAGTATTAATTTCGACAACTTCAAATTCTGCCATAATTTCTTACCTCCTAATTTTTTTGCTTACTTTTTAATAGTAGGTAATTCGCCTACTTCCAATACTTCAGGTTCTGCAAAAAGATAATTATCACCTATCTTGGAACGATCTGCTGGAGGATAACCAGCATATACATCAATTGAACCTTCTGGGGTTGTCCGAATTGGGAATTTAAACCGTTTAATTAGACCATTTCTGAATTTTACTGTCCACATAATAGAATCTGTACCACGCATTGGGATAACACTTGCTCCCAATGGTACAAAATCAGTATAACCTCTTACTTCAATAGCCTGTTGTGGACAGATCTTCACACAAGAATAACATTCCCAACACATATCAGGCTCTTGATTATAAGCCTTCATGATCTCCCTATTAAGCACCATCAAATCATTTGGACAAATATACTGACATGCTGTTCTGGGAGCAGATTGACACCCATCACATTTTTCTACTTTTACAAAACTTGGCATACTTACACCTCCATTTTTTGTTTTAAGCTAAAAATAAGTCTATTTTTTTATCTTTATAACTTATCCCATCCCACCTCCTTTCTCCCTTTTAACCAGTGGTATATATAACATAAGCTCATGATTCTGTCAAGGAAAAAATTTATTTTTTTATTTTTTTACTGGCATAAGGCACTATTTTATGTTAAATTGAATTTGTGGAATGTAGTGAAAAAGTAGCAGTTTATTCTGTTTTTTTTAATACTTCTCTTGTTATATTAAAATATTTTTTTGCTCAGTTTTCTGGAAGTCTTGCCATTATGGCAGATGCTATTCACTCACTTACAGATGTAATTGCCTCATTGGCTATTCTAGTAGGTATAAAAATCTCAAAACGCCAATCTAAACAATTCCCTTATGGTCTTTATAAAGTTGAAAATCTTGTTTCTCTAGCTATGTCTATTCTTATAATATGGGTTGGCTTTGAAATTATTAAAATAGCCTTTGGTCGTGAATGTCAGATTAAAACAACACAATTACCTTTAACTTTATTCGGCATATTTTTAATCATTATATTTACCTTTCTTTTTTCAAAATACGAATATAATGTAGGCGAAAGACTTAATTCTCCAAGCCTTATTAGTGATGCTCAACATATAAAAGCTGATATGCTTTCTACTGTAGTAGTATTTGCAGGATTAATTGGAGAATATTTGAATGTTCATCTTGATAGAACAGTTGCCTTTTTAGTAGCTTTATTTGTTATAAAAGCTGGAGGTAAAATTTTTATTGAAAGTATAAAAATATTATTAGAAGCCTCTCTTGATGCCTCAACATTAGAAAAAGTAAAAAATATTGTGCTTTCACATCCAGCTGTAAAAGAAATTAAAGAAATTCGGGGAAGAAGTTCAGGAAGGTATAAATTTATTGAACTTATTTTGATCTTAAAAGTATCTGAATTTAAAAAGGCCCATTCTGTTACAGAAGAAATTGAAAAAAAGATTAAGGAAGAAATTTTGGGTGTTGATCATGTTCTCATCCATTATGAGCCTTTAGAGAGAGATTAATCAGCTAAAGTAGTCAAATCGCCAGGATCAAGTCCTAATTCTCTTGCCTTTAATACACGATGCATAATCTTTCCATCTCTTGTTTTTGGAAGACTATCTACAAATTCAATTGATTTAATAATGACAATAGAACCAAGCACTTTTCTTACATGTTTTCTTAATTCTTTATCTAATTCTTCACTAGGTTTATATTTTGCTTTTAGTACTACAAATACCTTAGCTACCTCACCTTTAATTGGATCAGGTACACCAATACAGGCTGCTTCTGCTACAGCATGATGAGATACAAAGGCACTTTCTACTTCAACTGTACCAATTCGATAACCTCCAATATTCATTACATCATCTGCCCGACCTTGAATCCAAAAGTAACCATCTTCATCTTTTCTGGCTACATCGCCAGTGGTATAAACTCCGCCAGGAATTATTTCCCAGTATTGTTCTTTATATTTTTGTGGATCTCCCCATAATGTTCTAAACATAGCAGGCCATGGTCGCTTAATAACAAGAAACCCACCTTTGCCTGCTGGCACAGGTTTACCTTCTTTATCTACTACATCAGCAATAACCCCAGGAAATGGTTTTGTTGCTGAACCAGGTTTTAAAAGAGCTACAGGTAAAGGAGTAATCATAAACATACCTGTTTCTGTCTGCCACCAAGTATCCATAATAGGACACCTTTCTCGACCAACATTTTCATAATACCAAATCCAAGCCTCAGGATTTATAGGTTCACCTACTGTACCTAATAGACGAAGTGTCTTTAAACTATATCGGCGAGGAAGTTCTCGCCCAAATCGCATAAGCATCCTGATAGTAGTGGGAGCAGTATAAAGAACAGTAATACCAAATTTATCAATAATTTGCCACATTCTGTCAGGTTTAGGATAAAGAGGATGACCTTCATACATTACTGTTGTTGCTCCACAAAGTAGTGGACCATAAATAAGATAACTATGACCTGTCACCCAACCTACATCAGCTGCACACCAATATATATCTGTTTCTTTAATATCAAATACCCATTTTAAAGTCCGGTAGACTCCTACCATATAACCACCATGAACATGAAGAACACCTTTAGGCTCTCCTGTTGTACCAGAAGTATGAAGAATGTATAAAGGATGCTCAGCATCTAAAATTTCAGTCTCACATTCCTCAGAAGCACCTTCCATTAAATCATGCCACCAAAGATAACGACCATCTGACATATCAATAGGTTCTCCTGTCCTTTTCACCACAATTACATGCTCAACACTAGGAGACTCAAGCATTGCTTCATCTACTAAATCTTTTAAAAGAATTATTTTTCCATTTCGATAAGCACCATCAGCTGTTACAATTATTTTTGCTTTAGTATCATTTATTCTCTCTTTAAGAGCTGTAGCACTAAAACCTGCATAAACTACAGTGTGGATAGCACCAATTTTAGCACAGCCAAGCATAGCAATAGCTGTTTCAAGTAGATTAGGCATATAAATAACTACTCGATCACCCTTTTTCACACCCAGTGATTTTAAAACATTTCCAAATTGGTTTACCCGCCGATAAAGTTCATAATAAGTTAATTTCTTTTTTTGTTCAGGTGGCTCACCTTGCCAGATGATAGCTACTTTATTTTTTCGAAAACCATTAATGTGTCTATCAACTGCATTATGTACAATATTACATTTTGCCCCAACAAACCATTTGTAAAATGGAGCATTACTTTCATCTAGCACTTTATCCCATTTTTTAAACCATTCTAATTCTTCGGCAGCTTCTTCCCAAAATCCCTCCAAATCATGAGTACCTCTTTCTAAAGCCTCCTGATATTCTTTAGGACTAACATTAGCTTCTACTACTACTTCAGGTAATGGGCGAAATACTCGTGCCTCTTCTAAAAGAGCCTCTATTGTTTCTTTAAACTCTATCTTTTCAGCCATAAATTTTTTCCTCCTTAACTGTTTTTATAGGTAATATTATATTATTTGTCAATTTAACATTTAAAGACCAAGAATCTCTTTAAGCTGTTTAAGTCGGCGGCGACTAATAGGAATCTCTATTTTATGCTTTCCTGTAGTCCGCAGATAAAAAGTACCCCCAGGCATTGGAGCAATTTCCACCACTTGATCAAGATTTACCAAATATTTTCGATGGACACGGAAAAAAGAAGAACCAGAAAAGCGTTCTTCTAAAGATTTTAAGCTAAAAGAGGCAAAAAATTTTTCTTCTGCAGTATAAATATAAGTATAATCACCATAAGCCTCAACAAAAATAATCTGAGAATAAGGAATGAGAATGTGACGTCCACCTTTTTCCACTGGTAATTTTTGAATTAAAGGAGTTTCACGTCTTTCTCTTTGCCAGCTTCTTTTTAAAGCAGCAAAAAGTTCATTTTCATCAAAAGCCTGAGGTGGTATTGAAATTTTTTCTCTTCCTTCCCCTTCTTTTTTCCGCAATATTCTTTCCCAACGTTGTGCTCTTTCAATAGCTGCAATTAATCTTGACTTTTCCACTGGTTTTATTAAATAATCAACTGCATCTAAAGTGAAGGCTTCGGCTGCATAATTTTCATTGTCAGCTAAGAAAATTAAAAGAAAAACATAACCAGCTCTAGTTAAGCTTTTAGCAAATTCAAGACCATTCATATCTGCTAATGTTACATCAGTTAATAGGAGATCATAGGAGATTGCTTTAATTAGTTGAATTGCTTCCTTAGCCACAGGTGTTTCCCCTACTATCTGTACAGTACTTAGATCACTTAAGTACTTCCGAATTCTAGCCCTTTCTTCACAACTAGCTGAAACAATTAAAGTCTTTAAACTCATCTTATTAAAATGCCAAGAATATAAAAAAACTATATTTAAAGGTTAACTTAAAAAATGCTTATCGTCAATTGACATTTTTTTAAAAATACTCTAGGAAAAAACATGCCTTTATATGACCCCTATGGGCGTCATATCAACTATTTACGTATTTCTGTAACAGACCGTTGTAACCTTTATTGCTGTTATTGTCTTCCTAGAAAAAATATCAAAAAACTCCCTCATCATGAAATCTTGCGTTATGAAGAAATTGTGCATTTAGTTCGTATCATGGCAGAAATGGGTATTGAAAAAGTACGTATTACTGGTGGTGAACCATTAATAAGAAAAAATATAATATATTTAATCAAAAGACTTAAAAAAATCTCTAATATTAAAAAGATTTGTATGACCACTAATGGTACCCTTTTAAAAGAAATGGCTACTGAAATTTATCAAGCAGGTTTAAGACATATCAATATTAGTCTTGATACTCTAAATCCTAAAAAATATGCTTATATTACAAAAGTAAATGCTTTTTCTCATGTATGGACTGGAATAATGAAAGCATTAGAAATAGGTTTTTCACCAGTAAAAATTAATATAGTATTGTTAAGGGGAATCAATGATGATGAAATATTAGATTTTGCTAAATTAACTTTAAATTATCCATTACATATAAGATTTATTGAATTAATGCCACTTGTTTATACCTATATAGATTTTAATCAAGCTTTTATTTCCATAAATGAAGTTAAAAAAATTCTTGAAAAACTAGGAAATCTTGAAAGAATTCCTTCTTCAAATTTAGATGGTCCAGCACAAAGATTTAAATTAAAAGGTGGAATAGGAGAAATAGGTTTTATTGGTGCTTTAACTCAGCATTTTTGCAATAAATGTAATCGTTTACGTCTCACATCAGATGGAAAATTAAGGCCATGTCTTTTTTCAAATATTGAATGGGACTTAAAAACACCTTTACGTCAAGGAAAAGATGATAATATCCTTAAAACAATAATAAAAGAAGCTATTATTCATAAACCAAAATGGCATAGTTATAATAAATTTAATATTCATTATCCTATGGTGTATATTGGGGGATGATTCCCTTTGTTTTTAATTCAACCCAGATAGGAAGAAGAGGACTATTTTTATATTTTAAAGCAAGTTGATACATTTTTATTGCTTTAAGAGGATTTTTCTTTTCAGCAAGAAGACCTAAATGGGCATAAGCCCAAGCTGAAAGAAAATGATTTTGCCATTTTTCAACTATTGTTTTAAGTATTTTTTCTGCTTCTAACCAATGCTTATGATTGAGATAATATACAGCTAAAGAATAATAGACAAAAGGCAAAAGTGGATCTTCATCTTTTGCTTTTTGGATATAAGCCATATAAAAATTTAATTCTTTTTCAGGTTGCTTTTCTCTATAAAAATCGGCAAGACTTAGATTAGCAAATTTAGCTACTGGTGTATGAGTATCTGCAATCTGTATTAAAGTTTTTATTGCTTTTTCTTTTTCACCTTTTTTCAATAAATTCTGAGCTTGGGCATAAAGGAAAAAACCTTTTTCTTTTTTCTTCTCCCACCAAGCTTTTCCTAAAAAAAATGTTGAAACAATTAAAATACAAATAACGCTGACAATAATAATTTGTTTTAAATTTTCTTTTACATATTCAACTAAACGATTAGGCCAAGCAACAAATTCATCAACTATAACAGTTTTTTTCTTTTTAATCTTTGTAACCATGTTTTTTAGGTATCATACTCTAAAAAAAGGGTCAAGTTATATCAGGATCCTTTGACATACATTTCTGATTTTGCTAGATTTAGATTGATGGTAAAAAAAATAAAAGTAGCTAATTTTCAAGTTGGAGAAAGACCTTTTGTTTTAATTGCAGGACCTTGTGTAATTGAAGGAGAAGAAATTACTTTTCGTACCGCTACTTTTTTAAAGAATTTAACACAACGGCTTAACATTCCTTTTATTTTTAAAAGTTCTTATGATAAGGCAAATCGCACCTCTATTCATAGTTATCGTGGGCCAGGTTTAAAAGAAGGATTAAGAATTCTAAAAAATATAAAGGAAACATTAAATATCCCTGTAATTTCTGATGTGCATTGTATACGAGAGGTAGATTTAGCAGCACAAGTGCTTGATGTTATTCAAGTCCCTGCCTTTTTATGTCGCCAAACGGATTTAATTTTGGCAGTAGCTGAAACAGGTCTTCCAATTAATATAAAAAAAGGGCAATTTCTTGCACCTTGGGATGTAAGGTATATTATCGAAAAGATAGTTTCAAAGGGAAATGAAAATATATTACTTACTGAAAGAGGGACTTCCTTTGGTTATAACAATCTTGTAGTAGATTTTCGTTCTTTAATAATTATGCGCTCATTTGGCTATCCAGTAGTATTTGATGCTACTCATAGTGTGCAGTTGCCTGGTGGTAAAGGAAGCTGTTCTGGAGGACAAAGAGAATTTGTACCATATCTAGCTAAAGCAGCAATAGCAATAGGTGTAGATGCCATTTTTATGGAAGTGCATGAAGCACCAGAAAAGGCATTATGTGATGGCCCAAATGCTTTGCCTTTAAATCAAGTTGAAGATTTATTAAAGGTTTTAAAAAGCATTGAACAGGCAATTAAAAATGCTTGATTATGAAAAATTCCTTTTAAAATTAAAAAAAATTAAAATACTTATAACTGATGTAGATGGAGTATGGACACCTGGAACATTAGGTTATATTGAGGGTGGAGAAGAGATAAAATATTTCCATGTTCATGATGGGTATGGTTTAAAAATGCTTATAGAAAATGGTATAGAAGTAGTAGTTGTTTCCACTCGTTATTCTGATGCTGTACAAAAACGTTGTCGAGAATTGGGCATTCAATCTGTTTTTCAAGGAATTCAAAATAAAGAAGAAATTTTAAACAAACTTTTAGAAAAATACACTCAGGAAGAAATTGGCGTTATAGGAGATGATATATTGGATTTACCTCTTTTTGCTAAAGCAGGAGTAAAATTTACAGTAGCTAATGCTGTACAGGCAGTAAAAGAAAAAGCCGATTATATAACAGCTGCTTCTGGAGGAGCGGGTGCATTGCGAGAAATTGCTGAATTAATCTTGAGCACCCGCAAAGATTAGATTTTCTTTACATTTTTTAGCTCTAATGCTATATTAGAATTATGAAAAGTAAGTTCTGGTATTTTATAATTGGTGGTTTGTGTTTAAATATTCTTTTAATGGCAGGTATTTATCTCTTCAGCCGTTTAAATACATTACCTAAACAAAAGATAATACCTGTTACTTATCTTTCAAACATTACTTATACTCAAATAGAAAATGGAATAAAAACTTGGGAACTTAAAGCTCAAGAAGCAAGAATGATTGAAAATAAAAAAGTAGCTTTAAAAGAGATAAAATTAATATTTTTTTTAAAAGATGGAACACCTTTATATGTAAAGGCAAAAACAGGATGGCTTGATTTAAACACAAAAGATATGGAACTAAAAGGAAATGTTAAGCTTTGGCAAAATAATGGCTTTGTATTTTTAAGTGATTATCTTAAATATATGCAGGCACGTTCTGTTTTTTTTACTGAATCACCTGTAACGTTAGAAGGGAATGGAATGCAACTTATGGCTGATGGAATGAAATATTTTGTCAATACGAAAAAATGGATATTTTCTCCAAGAGTAAAGACTTGGTTAAACGAATGGTTAGGATAAAAATATTATTTTTTATTGGATTAATTCTACTTTCTACTTTTGTTTTAGCAGAAACTGAACCACTTTATATTGAATCTAATGCACTTGAAGTGGATCAGAAACAAAATATAGCTATTTTTAAAGGAAATGTAAAAGCAAAACAAAAAGATATGGAACTTCAAGCAGATATAATGAAAGTATTTTATACAACAGAAAAAGGAAAAAAGACAAATCAAGCAACCATTAAACGGATTGAAGCTGAAGGTAATGTAGTTATTACTCAAGGGGAAAGAAAAGCTTTTGGTGAAAAGGCTATTTTTTATCGTACAGAGGGAAAAATAGTGCTTGAAGGAAATGCAAAATTGACTGAAGGGGATAATTGGATTGAGGGTGATGAAATGGTTTTTTTACTTAAGGAGAATAAAACTATTATTAAAGGATTAAAACAGCCAGTAGAAGCAGTACTTTATCCTGAAAAGAAAGATGAGTCATATTTTGAAGGCAGATAATTTAACGAAAATTTATCGGGGACGTAAAGTAGTAGATGCTCTTTCTCTCTTTGTGCACTCAGGAGAAGTAGTGGGTCTTTTAGGACCAAATGGTGCAGGAAAAACTACTACTTTTTACATGATTGTAGGCTTAACTAAACCAGATAATGGTCGAGTTATTTTGGATAATGAAGATATTACCAATGAACCTATGTATAAGCGTGCAAGAAAAGGAATTAACTATTTACCTCAAGAAGCTTCAATATTTCGAAAAATGACTGTATCAGAAAATATTTTAGCTATTCTTGAAACACTTGAGATTTCTCAACAAGAAAGACAGAAAAGATTACAAAGTTTACTTAAAGAACTACGTTTAGAACATTTGGCACAAAATCAAGCTTCTACCCTCTCTGGAGGTGAAAGAAGGCGGGTAGAAATTACAAGGGCTTTGGTAACCTCTCCACTTTTTATGATTTTAGATGAACCATTTGCTGGTATTGATCCCATTGCTGTTAGTGAAATTAAAGAAATTGTTTTACGTTTAAAACAACGTGGAATAGGTGTGCTTATTTCTGATCATAATGTACGGGAGACTTTAAAAGTTTGTGATCGTGCTTATATTTTAAATGAGGGAAAAGTTTTAGAAAGTGGTACACCAGTAGAAATTGTCAATAGTCCATTAGCGCGAGAATTTTATTTAGGAGAGGACTTTGCTCTTTAGGAGGATCCAATGGAACTAAAACAGGAAATGCGCATAACACAGCAACTAGTGATGACTCCTCAATTACAACAGGCAATTAAATTGCTTCAACTTTCTCGTATTGAGTTGTTAAATGTAATAAAGCATGAAATGGAAACAAATCCTGTTTTGGAAGAAGAATTTGAAATTGTAGAACAGACAAAAAAAATATCAGAAAAAGAACAAGAAATTAAAGAACTTCTTAAATTTATTTGGGAACAATATGATCAAGATGGACAGAGAGAAATAAATTGGTGGGAAAGAGAAGAAAAAGAAGAAATAAATTGGGAAAATTTTGTCACAAAAAGTCCCTCTCTTACCCAACATCTTCTTTGGCAATTACAACTTTCCTCTCTTTCAAAAAAAGAAAGACATATTGCTCGCTTTATTATTGGAAACTTAAATGAAAATGGCTATTTAACAGTTCCTTTAGAAGAAATCGCTTTACAAGCCGAAGTTACTATAGCTCAAGTAGAAGCAGTGTTAAAAAAGGTTCAGGAATTTGATCCAATAGGAGTAGCAGCACGTGATTTAAAAGAGTGTTTATTAATCCAAGTAAAACATTATGGCATTAATAATCCATTAGTAGAATTAATCATTAATAATTATTTGCATTTTCTTGAAAAGAAAGATTTAAAAGGTATTTCTTCTGCCTTAAAACTACCTTTAGAAAAGGTAAAAGAAGCCGTAGAAATTATTTTACAACTTGAGCCTAAACCAGGTAGACAATATAGTAGTGAAACTCCTATTTATATTGTACCAGATCTTTATGTATTTAAAGTAGAAGATGATTATATTGTGGTATTAAATGATGAAGGATTTCCACGTTTACGAATAAATGGATACTATAAGCAACTTTTAGAACAGAATAATTTATCAGAAAAAGTAAAAGATTTTATTCAAACTAAATTAAGGTCTGCAGCTTGGTTACTTAAAAGTTTACATCAGCGAGAAAGAACTTTATATAAAGTAGCATGTAGCATTTTTAAATTTCAACGAGAATTTTTAGAAAAAGGCATTGAATATTTGCGACCATTAGTATTAAGAGATGTAGCTGAGGATGTAGGTGTACATGAATCTACAGTTAGTCGTGTAACAGCAAATAAATATGCTCAAACTCCTCATGGTTTATTTGAACTAAAATTCTTTTTTAATTCAGGGATCAATGCTGATACAGGTGCATTGGCTACTGAAAGCATTAAAGCCAAAATTAGAGAAATTATTGCCTTAGAAGATCCAAATAAACCTTATAGTGATGAGCGTATTGCAGCTATTTTAAAAGAACAAGGCATAAATATTGCGCGACGCACAGTTGCTAAATATCGTGAAGCTATGGGAATTTTGCCATCTCATCAGAGAAAAAGGCTTCTATAAATGGAGGAAAAAATGCAAATTTCAGTAACTTTTCGAAATATTAAACCTTCAGAAGGTATTAAAAATTATGCTGAAAAGAAAATAGGACGTCTAAAACGTTTTTTAAATACAGAAAATCTTGAAGCCAATCTTGTTCTTTCAATTGAAAAATTTCGTCATATTGCTGAATTAAATGTATGGGCTGATGGTGAACAACTCTATGGGCGTGAGGAGGCAGAAGATACTTATGCAGCTATTGACACCGTTGTGGATAAAATTGAAAGGCAAATTGAAAAAAGGAAAATAAAGTATAGAAAAGGTGAAATTAGAGTGTCTAAACCAACAGAAGAAGTAGAAACGCCTAAAATAATAAAAAGTAATCGTTTTCAGTCTAAGCCAATGGATATAGAAGAAGCGTTAAAACAGTTAGAATTATCAGGTGAAGATTTAATTGTTTTTCTCAATGCTGAAACCAGAAATGTCAATGTACTTTATCGACAGAAGGATGGTACTTATGAATTAATTGAAGCAAATGTCTGAATCTTTTTTCCCTTTAAAATTGGTCATTATTACTGGTACTTCTGGAGGAGGAAAAAGCACAGCTTTAAAGACCTTTGAAGATTTAGGTTTTTTTTGTGTAGATAATCTTCCTCCCCCTCTTTTACCTAAATTTTTGGAATTAGCACAAAAGAGTCGAGTAGAAAGAATTGCATTAGTAATGGATGTTAGAGAAAGAGAATTTAGGGAAGAAGGTAATCAAGTACTACAAAAGTTAATACAAATTGGTTATAAACCAGAGATTTTATTTTTTGATGCTCAGGATGATGTTTTGTTACGAAGATTTAAAGAGACTAGAAGAAAACACCCACTTGCTCAGGAAGGTAAAACGTTAGCAGAAAGTATTGGAGAAGAAAGAAAATACTTAAATTCTATTAGACAGATGGCTACTCAAGTAGTTGATACCTCTTTTTTCAGTGTCCATGATTTAAAAAGATGGATAGAAGCTAGATATGCAAAAGCCATTTCACGTCAAATGCAGGTACAAATAATCTCCTTTGGTTTTAAATTTGGAATTCCATCAGAAGCAGATCTTGTATTTGATGTACGTTTTTTACCAAATCCTCATTTTGTCCCAGAATTAAGACCTCTTAATGGAAGAAGTGAAGCTATAAAAAATTTTTTTAAAAATGATATGCTTTTGAAAAAATTTATGGAAAAGTTATTGGATATGCTCAAGTTTCTCTTGCCTTTTTACCAATATGAAGGTAAACATTATTTAAATATTGCTATTGGTTGTACAGGAGGAAGACACCGTTCAGTATTTGTAGCTGAAAAATTATTAGAAATGCTTAAAAATAGTTTTTCAAAAAAGGATTATCGCTTTTCTTTAATTCATAGAGATATTGAGGCACAATAATGGTTGGTATTGTACTTGTAACTCATTGCAATTTAGGTAAAGCTTTGATAGAGGCTGCTCGTTTTATCAGTGGTAATTTAAGAAGAGTAAAAGCTGTTAGTGTTCAAGATGAAGGAATAGAAGATTTAAGAACAACTATTGCAAAAGCAATTGAAGCTGTAGATGAAGGTGATGGTGTATTAATCTTAACAGATATGTTTGGAGGTACTCCTTCAAATTTAAGTTTTTCCTTTCTTGAACCTGGGAAAAGGGAAGTTATTACTGGAGTTAACTTGCCTATGCTTTTAAGTGCTATTAACAAACAAGACAGTGATCTAAAAACTCTTGCTGCTTTTGTTAAACAAAAAGCTATTAGTTCTATTATTCATGCTACTGAAGAATTAAATCAGTAATGTGGGATGTAGTATCAGCTACTAAAGAAGATATTGATACTATTTATGAAATTGAAAAGGCTTGTTTTTTTACACCTTGGAGCAAAGAAGCTTTTTATGAAGAATTAAAGCATGACTACAGTTATCTTTGGATAGCAAAGAATACAAACACACAGGAAATAGGTGGTTTTATCTGTTTTTGGATAATTTGGGGTGAAATGCATATTTTAAATCTTGCTGTTAAACCAGAGTTACAAGGAAAGGGAATTGGCAGCCTTTTATTAAAAAGAACTTTGGAATTTGCAGAGAAAAATGAAGTAGAATGGATAAGACTTGAAGTACGTTCATCAAACCTTAAAGCAATATCTTTTTATAAAAAATTTGGTTTTAAGAAAATAGGGAAACGTAAACATTATTATTTTGACACAGGTGAAGATGCTATTATTATGGCTTTATCCTTTAAAAATCTTAAAGGAGGCGTGTTATGCTTAAAATAGGTATTAATGGATTTGGACGTATTGGTCGTTATTTGCTTCGTGTAATACATGATAGAAATCTTGATGTAGAAGTTGTGGCTATTAATGCAAGGGCTAGTATAGAAATGTATGCACATTTGCTTAAATATGATTCAGTTCATGGTAAATTCCCAGGTATTATAGAAATTAATGGAGATAATTTAATTGTTGATGGAAAAAAGATCAAAATGACACGAGTGACAGATGATTTATCTAAAATTCCTTGGGGAGAATTAGGTGTAGATATTGTTATGGAAACAACAGGAAAATTTCGTGATAAAGAAAGTTGTTTAAAACATCTTGAAGCAGGAGCAAAAAAAGTGATTATTAGCGCTCCTGGAAAGGGAGTAGATGCTACTATTGTTATGGGAGTAAATGAAGAAGTTTATGATCCAAAAAATCATCATATTATTTCTAATGCCTCCTGTACAACAAATTGCTTAGCACCAGTAGTAAAAGTATTACATGAAGCATTTAAAGTTAAAAAAGGATTTATGACAACTGTTCATTCTTATACAATGGATCAAAGATTGTTAGATGGTTCTCATAAAAAGGATTTTCGTAGAGCAAGGGCAGCTGCTATGTCTATGGTACCAACCACTACTGGTGCAGCCATTGCTGTAGGAAAGGTTATTCCAGAATTAGAAGGTAAATTAGATGGTGTTTCTATTCGTGTTCCTACACCAGATGTTTCTATCATTGATTTAGTTGTAAAAGTAAAAAAAGATACAACAATAGAAGAAGTTAATGAAGCTTTTAAAGAAGCAGCAGAAGGAAAATTGAAGGGTATTTTAGCTTATACAGAAGAACCTCTTGTTTCTGCAGACTATATTGGCGATCCTCATTCTGCCATTGTAGATGGTAAATTAACTAACGTGATTGATGAAAATTTTGTAAAAGTATTTGCTTGGTATGATAATGAAGCAGGATTTGCTCATCGTATGATGGATTTAGCTCTTTATATCGCAGAAAGGATGTAAAGGGAGGTGAATTATGCTTTATATTAATGAAATAGATATTAAAGAAAAGCGTTTATTTATCCGTGTGGATTGTAATGTCCCTTTAGATAATAATTTAAATATTACGGATGATACTCGTATTAGAAGAATTTTGCCTACGATTAATTATGCACTTGATGAACATGCTATGATAATCCTTGCCTCTCATCTTGGACGTCCGAAAGGGAAAAGGATACCAGAAATGAGTCTTGCTCCGGTAGCAAAAAGATTAAGCCGACTTTTGCATAAAGAAGTAAAACTTGCACCTGATTGTGTGGGAGAAGATGTAAAAAAGATGGTGGAAGCTATGAAACCAGGGGATGTAATTTTTTTAGAAAATTTAAGATTTCATCCTGGTGAAACAGAAAATGATCCAGAGTTTGCTAAAGAATTAGCTAGTTTAGCTGATATTTATATTAATGATGCATTTGCAGTTGCTCACCGAGCTCATGCTTCTGTAGTAGGGATAACTAAATATACAGAGTTGTGTGCGGCTGGATTTCTTATGAAAGATGAATTGACTTATTTTTACCGGGCAATGGAAGACCCTGCTAGACCTTTAGTGGCAGTAATTGGTGGAAGTAAAGTTTCTAGTAAGCTTGAAGCTTTAGAAAATCTATTAAAAAAAGTAGATAAATTAATCATTGGTGGGGCTATGGCTAATACATTTTTAAGGGCATTAGGCTATGAAGTAGGCAATTCTTTTGTTGAAGAAGATTTGTTTGATGTAGCAAAAAGATTAGTAAAAACAGCAAAATTAAATGGTATAAAACTTTATCTGCCAGTAGATTGTGTTGTAGCTGAAGCTATTGAACCTAATGCAGAAACAAAGATTACAACTATCCAAGAAGTTCCTAAAAAGTGGTATATTTTAGATATTGGCCCTGCTACTACTACCCTTTTTGGAGAAGCATTACAAAATGCCAAAACTATTATTTGGAATGGCCCTTTAGGAGCATTTGAAATGGATGCTTTTAGTAGGGGTACAATGGCTATGATACATCACATTACTAATACTTATGCCTTGACAATCGTAGGCGGTGGAGATACAGATGTAGCAATTCATAAAGCAGGTGCATGGGACAAATTTTCATATATTTCTACTGGTGGAGGGGCTTTTTTGGAATTGTTAGAAGGAAAAGTATTACCAGGTATAGCTGCTTTGGAAGAATGTGCAAGGAAGGTAAAAAGTGAATAGGACTCCTTTAATTGCTGGTAACTGGAAAATGTATAAAACAGTTTCTGAAGCTTTAACATGGGCAAAGGCTGTTTTACCATATTTGCCTAATCCAGATGAAACTGAAGTAGCTGTTGCTCCTTCTTTTACTGCTCTTTATCCATTAGCTGAATTTTTAAAAGAAAGCCATTTAAAATTAGCAGCACAGGATGTCTTTTGGGAAAAAGAAGGAGCATATACTGGAGAGGTTTCTCCAACAATGTTAAAAGATATTGGTTGTGAGTATGTTATTATTGGTCATTCTGAAAGAAGACAATATTTTGGAGAAACAGATGAAATAGTAGCAAAAAAGGTAAAAGCAGCTTTTACCTATGGTTTAAAACCTATTTTATGTATAGGTGAAAGGTTGGAAGAAAGAGAAAAAGGAGAAACTTTTTCTGTAGTTAAAAGACAATTATTTAAAGCTTTAACAGATATAGAAAAAATTGATACTTTAGTAATTGCTTATGAACCTGTTTGGGCTATTGGTACTGGTAAAACAGCACTACCTGCTCAAGCTCAAGAAGTACATGCCTATTTGCGTCAATTAATAGCAGAAAAATGGGGAGAAAATGCAAATAATATACGTATTCTTTATGGTGGAAGTGTAAAACCTGAAAATATAAAAGCACTTATGGCAGAAGATGACATTGATGGTGTTTTAGTAGGTGGGGCTAGTTTAATAGCAGATAGTTTTATTAAAATTATGTGTTATGGGGTAAGATAAAATGTTTACAGTTTTGATAATTTTACATATTTTAATTTGTTTAAGCTTAATTTTTATTATTCTACTTCAACGGGGACGTGGAGCAGAGATGGGAGTAACATTTGGTGGAGTTAGCCAAACTTTATTTGGGCCTGGTGGTTCAATGGATTTTCTCAATAAAGTAACTACTATTTTAGCAATTCTTTTCTTTATTACTTCTCTTTCCCTCAGTTATTTAGCAGCAAAAAAACAAATAAGTCCTATAGAAAAACCACCAATAAGCCAAAATGTACAAACAGAAAAAACTAAAGATTAAAAATTTTTTCTTTCCACTTTTCTAAATCCTTTATAGCACGTTCTACATAAGTTTTTATTCTTTCTTTTTTAGACATTTTTTGCTTTAAAGGAGCAAAAAGACCCCAATTTATATTTGAAGGCTGGAAGTCCTTTGTCACTATATTTGTTAAATGGTTAATTAAAGCACCAAAAGCAGTAGTTGGAGGCGGAGCAATAAGAGGTTTGTTTTTTAATAAACGATAAGCATTTATCCCAGCTAAGATGCCAGTAGCAGCTGATTCTACATAGCCTTCCACACCACTCAATTGACCGGCAATAAAGATATTTGGTGCTTTTTTAAGACGCAAAAATTCATCTAATAATCTTGGAGCATCAATAAATGTATTGCGATGGACACTACCATAACGGGCAAATTCTGCTTTTTCTAAACCTGGTATAAGACGAAAAACGCGTCTTTGTTCAGACCACTTTAGCTTTGTCTGAAATCCCACCATATTATATAAAGTCCCTTCTTTATTATCTTGACGCAGTTGTACCACGGCATAAGGAGTTTTTCCTGTTCTTGGATCTTTCAACCCTACTGGTTTCATTGGGCCAAATCTTAAAGTATCTTTTCCCCTTTCAGCCATAACCTCTATAGGTAAGCAACCTTCAAAAAAACGAGGTTTTTCAAAAGGATGTAAAGGAACACGCTCTGCTTTTAAAAGAGCCTCATAAAAACGGTTATATTCTTTTTCATTTAATGGACAATTTATATAGTCTTCACCTATACCATAACGGGAAGCACGAAAAGCAATATTTAAATTAATTGTCTCAGCATAAACAATAGGAGCAATAGCATCATAAAAATGAAGATGTGATTTCCCAGTAAGGCGAGAAAGACTTTCACTTAAAGCATCTGAAGTTAAAGGGCCTGTAGCTATAATAACAATACCTTCATTAGGTATCTCTGTCACTTCCTCACGTCGAATTTCAATTAAAGGATGTTCTTCTATTTTTTTTGTAATATAATGGGAAAATAATTCTCTATCCACAGCCAGAGCCTTACCTGCTGGTATGGATGAAATTAAAGCTGCTTCTATAACAATAGAGCCTAAACAACGCATTTCTTCTTTTAAAAGTCCAACTGCAGTTGTAATTTCCTTTGAGCGTAAAGAATTGCTACATACAAGTTCTGCTAAATAAGATGTTTTATGTGCGGGAGTAAAACGTTTTGGTCGCATTTCATATAAAACAACATATTCGCCTCTTTTTGCAATTTGCCAAGCCGCTTCTACTCCTGCTAATCCACCACCAATTATTGAGATCTTTTTCATTAATTTCTTTCTTGAAGGGATTTTAAAAGAGAAAATTCACCTTTTTCTAGAGCTAATTTTTTAGAAATATTAAAATTTTGTTCTGCTTTTCTTTCCATTCCTTGTTGTTGATAAAATATACCTAAGTAATAATAAACATAAGGATTGGTTGGATCTAAAGCAAGTGCTTTTTGAAAATAATAATTTACTTTATTTAATTCTCCTGTCTTCCAAGCAATTACTGCTAAATTAATCATAGCCATCACATCATTTGCCTCTAAAAAATATTTTTTTGCTTCCTCAAATTTTTTTTGTTTTAGGTAATTTACTCCCAATGCATTAAGTAAGGTTTTATCCTTTGGAACATATTGATAAGCAAGAAGTAAATCTTTTTGAGCTTTTTCAAAATTACCAAACATTTGCCAAATAATACCCCTATTGATAAGGGCTTCAGGATGAGCAGGATTAATATTTAAAATTTTATTGTATATTTTTAAAGCTTTATCTAAATGACCCAACTCCATTTGATAATAAGCTTGTTTTAAAAGGGCATTTAAATTTATTGATTGTTTTTGTTTTAAAGAAATTTTTTTCTTAATTTTTCGATTTTGCCTTTTTGATACATTTTTTTTAATTTTTTTAGGATAAACATTTGATTGAGGAGCAGAGGTTGGTTTTACAATTTGTAATTTTCTATTAGGTAGTTTAATCTCTGATTTTTCTATTGTTTTTATTAAAATAGGTTTTGATATCTTTTCTGTCCTAAACTTTTTCCATCCCCATGTTGTGAAAATTATAATACATAAGAATATAGTTATTCCTATATAAAAAATTGGAAATCTCTTTTTTTCTTTTAAAAATATTTTTATTTCTTTTTGTTCTGAAACTTCTTTTTTTGCTTTATTTAAGGCTTCTTCAATCAAACTCATATTTCTAAATCTTTTAAAGCCATTTTCACTTCTTTTTTCCCAATCTTTGGTTTAGTATAAACATAACCAGCAATCAACGCCCTTTCTGAAATGAGATTTATTAATCTTGGCAATCCTTTGCTTGCTTTATGAATAAGTTTTATCGCTTTTTTATCAAAAAGATTAGTTTGCCCTGCTTTAAGTAGCCTATAACTTATATAATCTGCTGTTTCTTCTCGGTTTAATGGCTCCATTTTTGCTTTAATAGCAATACGTTGAGCTAATTGACGTAAAGAAGGACTTTTTATTTTTTGTCTTAATTCTGGTTGTCCAACAAGTAGAATTTGTATTAATTTATCTTTATTTGTTTCAAAATTGGAGATTAAACGTAGCTCTTCTAAAATAAAATCAGGGGCTGCTTGAGCATCATCGATGATAAAAAGTACTTTTTTCCCTTTTTCATATTGAGATAAAAGATAATTATACATTTTTTGTAATAAAATAGATTTGCTTGCAAAGGGATCTATTTTATCAATTACCTTTAAATCCAATAGAAAAAAACTTAATAAATCTTCAGAAGAACGAAAAGTTGGATTAAAAAGATAAGCTCTTTCTACATTGTGATTTAATTGATTTAAAAAGTAACGTAAAAATGATGTCTTTCCTACTCCTACTTCGCCTGTAATCATCATAAATCCCATATTTTGTTTTAAACCATAATGTAACAAATCAAGAAGACTTTTTATTTTAGGAGTAACAAAGAAATATTCTATATCTGGAGAAAGTTTAAAAGGATTTTCTTTTAATCCATAAAATGCTTCATACATTTTTAATTTTCAATATGTTTATAACCCAATTTTTTTATTTTATTTATTTGCAAATATGGAGTGAGAACAATTACTAATTCAGACCTTTGCATTTCTTCAGTATTATATTTAAAAATATGTCCTAAAATAGGCACACTAGATAGACCAGGCACTTTTTTCACAATTTTATTTTTATTTTCAAAAATAAGACCAGAAATAATAATAGATTGACCATTTTTTGCTCGCACAATAGTACTTGTTTGACGGGTCTCTATAATAGGAATAGTTTGTGTAGGAGCTGAGGGAATGCCTGTTGGTACAGTCTTTTCTCCTACTTTTTTATTTATAGCTGGAACAATCTTTAAAATAATCTCCCCTTTTGGACTGATTTGAGGGGTTATATTTAAAGTTACACCTATAAAAAGAGGATTTACACGACTTGTTACTGTTGTTGTAGCTATGCCAGCTTGAGCAGCAGTAGTAGCTTGTTCATAAGTTACGTAAAAATCGTTTATTCCAACTGAAACAATTGCTGGTTGATTATTCATAGTAAGTAATTGGGGTCTTGAAATAGCTTTAACTTCGCCTTGCGTTTTAAGAAAGGAAATTAAAGCTTCATTTGTCCATTGTAAAGCAAAGGAGGAAGTAGGTGTTTTAAGAATACCTACTTGTAAACCAGCCCCTGGAGCAGCTGGAAATGGAGATGTCATTAAAGGAGAATAAACACCCCCCATCCCCATTGCTCCCATACCTCCTGCACCACCACTTTCTTCGGCTTGTTGTTCTATTTGAGCATTAATAACATTACGCAATTTAGGCATTTGATAAATTTCAAGCATTCCAGGAAAACGTCCCCAATCTATACCTGTTTTTTGTGTCTCATCTAAGCTGACTTCAAATATTTGAACATCTATAAGCACTTGTCTGGAAATTTCCTCTTTTACTTTGGCAATAAATTTTTCTACTTTTTTCATATTCTGAGGAGTAGTTGTTACTATTACTGTGCCTGTTTGACGATCAATAACATAATTGCCTAACAATTGTTCTATCTCAGTTGTTGTAGTTGATGTTACAGCTGTTTCTGCTTGAGTAGTCACCTCTGTTTCTGTTGATAAAGACTGTGGAATTTGCGGAATTTCCCCAAGTTCTAGTTGTTTTTTCCAAATACGTTGTTGTAAAGAAAGCAATTCTAATTGTTGTTTCTGCATTTTTCTTTGATACTCTTCTTGATAGGGTAAAAGAGCAAGTTGTTGCTGTAAAAGTTTACGATTATATTCTGATTGTAAAAGATTATAAAAAGGATCCTTTAAAATTTCTTTAAGACCTTTTTCAAAATTTTCCCAAAAGTTTATTACCTCACTGCTGCTTACAGAAATATCACCTACACTAGAAGCCGTTCCTGTAACTGTTTGTGTAGTCCCACCTTCATTACCAGAACTTAAAGATACTTCTGTATTTGTCTGACCTCCTCTTATACTTACTACATAATCAATATGAAAGATTTTGGTTAACATACGAGAGATACGTAAGTAGCCAGGATAAACTTTGAAATAAAGGTCATGAGCATTAAGAATAGCTTGAAGTGCCTCGATAAAAGGAACATCTTTAAGATTTACATTGACTTTTTCATCAACCACTTCTTCATCTATCACTAAATTGATTTCTATCTGTTTAGCTATAGATATAAGAAGTTGTTTTAAACTCATATCCTTTACTGAAATACTTATAGGTTTATTAAAGTCTGGATAATCTTTTGGTTTTTTAGGTAATATAAGTGGGGGAGGTGGATTAACAATTTGTTGATTTATAGGATTTTTTTTAGGTATGTGTTTTTGAGTCTCTACTCTGATTAGAGGTCTTTCCAATCTTATAGCTGTTTCACTACAGGCTAAAAAAGTTATTAAACAATTAATTATGAATAAAATCCTCATTTTAACGAAACTTTATATATTTTTTTGCCTTTACGCAGTAAAATACACTTTTTTTTAATTTTTATAATTTTGAATCCATATATTGTTTCACCCTCTTTTATACTTTTTCCATCAAAAATGGCTTTTTTATTTTTGTCTGTTATAATAATACCTTGAAGTTTTGGTAACTTATTCAAATTTCTTAAAAATGAAACCCACTCCCTTTCTTGCCAAGAAAGAAATGGCTCTTTATAAGAATGTTTTTTTATTTTCTCTAAATATGTTTGAACTTCTTTTAATGAAATTGATTCAAAAGCAAAGATATTTGCTATAGCAAAAAAACAAAGAGAAATAATTATTATGTATTTACAAACGATAAGCAAATTCACAATTGACTCCTAAATCAATTTTTTTCTCTCTTTTTTTTATTTCGACTTTTTTAATCACAAAGACAGGAGGAAAATCTTCTAAATTTTTTAGAAGTTTTATAACTTGCATATAATTATTAAATTCACTTAAAAAGAAAATTTGAGCTATTGATACCGAAGATGGCGATTTGGGTAAAATAACTTCACATTTAAGTAATTTACCACCATAGGAATAAATAAGTTTATCAAAATAGTCCCGAAGAAAGGCTTCTGTTTCTATGTTATTTTTGAAAATTGCAACATTATTGACATATTTTTCATAATTAGGTGCTAAAATTTCTAAATTTTCTAAAGTAAAAAGTAATTCATTTTTCTCTTTTAATGTCTTTATTTTTGCTTGAGTAAGTTTTTTTAAATTGTCATTTTGATTTTTTAAATAAAAGTCTAAAACTATACTTATTATTATCAAGAAAAAAATAATAAGTGGTGGCCAAAAAATTTGAATAATTTTTTTAATCTTCATATTTTATTTTTTTCAAATAAGCAGTTAAATGAAACTCACCTTCAGTAAAAAGTTTTATTGTGTTAAGTGTAATGTTTGTTAAAAATGGCATTTTTTTTATGTTTTCAAGAAAGCTTTGAAAAATAATGCCTCTTTTTGGTATTTCTTTTGTGTCTACTTTGCCACTTAATATAAGAACATATCCTGTTTCTTCGGGTATAAATGAAAGTTTTTCTAAATGTATTTCTTTAGGTAAAATATAAGGAATAGTAGTAAGATAAATTTGAACAAATGAGCGTTTTTCTAAAAAATTTTTTATTTCATTTGCTTGATTTTGTAAGCACTTTAAGTAATTAAGCTTTTCACCTTGTTTTTTTATCTTTTGTTCTAATTTATTTAATTGTCTTGATACATCAAAATATATATTGGTTTGATATTGATAATTCGACCAATGATAAAATAAGTTTTGTATTATACCTAAAAAACATATTGATAAAACAAATACCGATAAAATGGATACTTTTTTAAGTTTTTTTTCTTGAAGAACTTCAGGTGGCAGGAAAGAGATAAGTGAAGAAATAATATCAAGATTTGAAATAAAAATATCTAAAAATGGAACATCTTTAGAAAATTTTTTAAATTCAATTACTTCTGTTTTGACAATGGCAAGTTCTTCTGCCAATGTTTCTGAAAGTTTGGGAGTAAACCATGATGGAGGCATTAGTATTTTTAATTTTTCGGGTATTATTTTGTATTTTTGTTTGGCATAAAAAAGAGACCTTTTTAATTCTAAAACAAGTTCTTGCCAAGAAACATCTACCTCAACATTTTTTAACTCAACTTTTCGATGAAAAAGAAAGATTTTATCTTTGAAAGCGAGAAAATAAACAATATTATTATTAAAAAATATAAAACAGTCTCCTTCTGATTCACTATATTTTTCACCAATTTTGACAAGTAAATCTAATGTGCAAAATACATCCTTGATTTCAAACTTTTGTTTTTTTAACTTTTCCCAAAATGAGAAAATATTAAGTTTTGGTAGTACAAATAAAAGATAAAAACTTTCTTTTTCATCATTTCCTAAAAATCGCCATTTAAAAATAAGTTCTTTCTTTTTCATTTGTGTTAATTCTAAAGTTTCATAAAGCATGGTTTGATAAAGATTAATTTTTTGATGTTTTGGTAAGTTTAATCTTTTTATTTGAAATTTTTCATCATTTATTAACAAAATACCTTTACCTTTTGGTGGATTTTCAAGAAAGTCATTAAAACTATATTTTTTTATTGTTCCTCCAGATGTTATATATGTTGTTTCTCCTTCCAAATATATTAAAAATTCTTCCCTCATTTAATATTGCTTAACATATTATAAATAGGCCAAAGTACTGCAATAACAATTGTAAGAATCATTATAGCCACTAATATAAGTAAAATTGGTTCTAAAATAGAGGTAACCTTTTTTACATCTCTATTTAACTCATTGTTAAAACATCTCACAAGTTCTTCAAAAGTTTCATCAAGTTTTCCCGTACTCTCACCTACTTTTACACCTCTTATGATCAATGGTGGGAAATCACCTGCTAATGCTATAGCTTCAGAGAAAGGTTCACCTTCTGCTAAAAATTGTTTAATTTTTTTTATTTTCTGAGCAAAAAATTTATTATCAACTATTTCTTTAACAATATCAAATGTTTCATAAATCTGAATGCCAGCACGATAAAGCATCCCCAAATATTTAAGTAATCTAACCATAGCTAGATTAAGAAAAAGAGAACCTAAATAAGGTAATTTTAATTTATATTTATCCCATAAAAACAACATCCTTTCTGAATAGCGAGAGATGAAAATAAAGACTATAAAAGCTAAAATAATACCTAAAAATAAAAACCAATAATGAACTATAAGGTTATTAAACAAGATAAGTAACTTTGTAGGTAAGGGGAGTGGCATATTAAGTTCTTTTAAAAACTTAACTAATTTGGGAATAACAAAAGTAATAAAAATTATAAGAGCAATTAAAATTAAGATTGAAACAATAGCAGGATAAATAAATGCCTGTTTAATTTTATTTTTTAAGTCATTCATCCATTCAAGATAAGTAGTTAGTTCCCAAAAGGATTTATCCAAATTACCTGAAGCTTCTCCTGCTTTAATAACAGCAGTATAAAATGGTGGAAAAAGATGAGGATAATGAGAAAGGGCTTCAGAAAGAGATTGACCTGCTTGAATATTTAAAATAATGGTTTCAAGAATTTCTTTAAATGTATGGTTTTTTATCATCTGTTTAAGCTCTGTCAAACCTTGCAAAATGGGGATGCCTGTGTGAAGGATATAATACATTTGTCTTGAAAACTCTATTAATATTTCTTGTTTTATCCTTTCTTTAAAAAGAAAGGAAAAATATTTTTTTCTAACATTAACTAAAGTTAATCCTTGACTTTTCAACCATTGATAAAGAGCCTGCTCATTTTCTAAATTAACTGAACCCTTAAAAATCTGTCCATTATTATCAATTGCTTGATAAACAAAAATTGGCATTTTAAATTACTCTTAAAAGCTCATCAAGCGTAGTAATTCCATCTAGGATTTTATAAAGACCATCTTCAAACATAGAAATAAAACCTTGTTGTTTTAAAATTTTATTAATCTCTTCTTCATGTGCTTGATGAGTAATTGCATCAGAAACTGATTCATTGACCTCAAAAATCTCAGTAATAATAGTGCGACCAAGATAGCCAGTATTATGACATCGGTCACAACCTTTACCTTTAAAAAGTATGAATTCTTCAGCTAAATCTATTTTATCGCTTAAATAAGTTTTAATAATCTCTTTTTCTTTTGAAGAAGCACGGTAAGAGCTTTTGCAATATGGACAAATCTTCCTTACTAAACGTTGAGAAACTACACCAGCAAGCGATGAAGCTAGGATATACGGACTAATACCCATATAGAGTAAGCGAGAAATAGCAGCCACAGCATAATTTGTATGTAATGTAGAAAGAATAAGATGTCCTGTAAGAGCAGCATGAATAGCTACTTCCAAAGTTTCCTTATCCCTGATTTCTCCTACAAGAATTATATCTGGATCCTGTCTAAGTATGGCTCTTAATCCACGTGCAAAAGTAAATCCAGCCTTTGGATTAATTTGTGATTGTCGAATAAATGGAAGCTCATATTCAATAGGGTCTTCTACTGTCATAATATTTACATCAGTAGAATTTAAATTTAACAAAGCAGCATATAAAGTAGTTGTCTTACCAGAACCAGTGGGGCCAGTTATAAGAATCATACCATAGTGGCGTCTTAAAAGGCGTTTGAATATATTAAGCTGATTCTCAGAAAAGCCTAATCCATCTATTTGAGTAATAAGTTTAGTCTTATCTAAAATTCTTAAAACTACATTCTCACCTTCAGCTGTTGGGTATGTAGAAATACGTAAATCTATATTTCTACCAGCAAAGAAAAAATCCGCTCTCCCATCCTGAGGAAGGCGACTTTCAGATATATCCAGATTTGCCATTACCTTAATTCTTGAAATAATACTTTTTTGCAAATCCTTTGGTAAAAGATTCCATACATAAAGAATACCATCAATACGATAACGAATAACTAATGTATTTTTTTCTGGTTCAATATGAATATCTGTAGCTCTTTTTTTTATTCCAGTAACAATAATATAGTTAACAAGTTTGATTATTGGTGGTTCTTCTGCAGCAATTTCAGCTGTTCTTGCAGAATTTAAGGCTTGTTTTACAAGAGCATCAAATGCTTCTTCTTCAGCATACCAAAGGTCAATTGCCTTGGCAATCTCAGATTCAGGTGCTACAATAGTATTGATAACCTTTCCTGTTAATTGACGTAAAGTATCAACAGCTATAATATCAAAAGGGTCAGATACTATTACTGTAAGAACATTATTTTCTAAAGTAAGTGGAACAACTTTATATTCTAAAGCCACCTCATGAGGAACTGCATTTAAAGCCTCTGGATCAGGAATAATATTTTCAAGTGTGGATAAAAACTGTACACCAATATCTTTACTTAAAGCAGAAGAAATAGCAGTTTGATCAACAAAACCTAAATCTATGAGAATTTCTCCAAGTAATTTACCTGTACTTTTCTGAATTTCAAGAGCAATTTTTAATTGTTCTGGTGTAAGAAGACCTTTTTCAACTAAAATATCTCCTAATCTTTTTGCTTTTTTCTTATCTACTAAAAATTCTTGTTCTGTAACAATGGCTTCAGGCATTTTACACCTTTAAATATTTTTTATAGTATCGTTTATTTTTCTAAAGTTGTTCGATTAAAGAGAAAATCAGAAATAGTAACAAATTCAAAATCTTTGGATAATTGTGGTAATTCTTCTTTTAAAACAAGAAGAGTGGTTAAATAAGGATGGCAAATACCTAAGGCACTACCTTGAGTTTTTGCAAGATATGCTAATTGTTTTAAACGTTTTTTAATACTTAAAATGTCTTGATTGTTGTCAAGAAAAAGGTCTGCTTTTACAGTAGGTAAACCAATTTTTTTAGCTACTTTATAAGCTACAGATTTTGGTGTAGTAAAGCTATCCACAAAATACAATCTATATTTTTTAATCTCACTTAGAACTAAAAACATAGCTTTAGTGTCTTGAGTAAATTTTGATCCCATATGGTTGTTTACACCTTTAATATAGGGAACAGCTTTAATATCATTTTTTAGCTGTGTCTTTAAAGCTAAAGGTGACATATTAAGTAAGAGAATGCCTGGCTGATGATTTAAATGTGGATGTCCTTTTGCTTCCATAGGCAAATGAAGAAGGATTTCAGCATTAACTAAATGAAGCCATTCAGCAATTTCTTCAGTATAAGGTAAAAAAGGCAAGATAGAATAATTTAAGTCTAAATTTAAATCTAATAATTGTTTTACAACTGTTAAATCATAGCCTAAATCATCCACAATGATCGCTAATAATGGTTTCTTTTTAGGCGAATAAAAAGTTAAATGGTGAGTAATGATATCCTTATAGGCAATATAAATTTCACATTTTTTTTGAGAAAAATCATTAAATCTTAAACTAATATATTTTTGTTTACACAAAGATATAAAATTTTCCTTTAAGTATAGCCAAGAAATATCTTTTGTTTTTTTTACTTTTATTTCAATAAATGGATATTTTATTCCTTTCAAATGTTTATAAACAATTGTCTCTTCCCATTGATCTTCTTCTAATTTAAGTTTTAAAAAAAAATGAGAAATAAATTGATTTATGGCAAAAATTGCTTCTTCAAGCTCAGTTTGTGAAGGAATTTTTGAAGGCTTATAAATTTTTTTATAAAAAACAAATCCACCAAAAATAATTCCTATAAGAATAAAAGATAAAGTTAATAATTGAAAAAATTTTTCGAAATTTTCTTTCTTTTTCTTTTTACGTGTCTTTGACCTTCTCTTTTTAGCTTTGGTCATTTAATATTGGAGCTGTGTAAAAGTATCCCACCTCTTTAAAATCTGAAGACCAATATCTAATAGAAAATCTTTAGGCTTTTTCTTTTTTTCTTCTTTATCTTCTTCCATACCTTTTAAATGCCTTTCTAGGTCTTTTTCTCTAAGAATATGATGCTTTGGTATTTCCTTAGTTGGTCCTATATTATTAAACTCCAAATCCGGTATAATACCAGTAGCTTGAATGCATTTTCCTTTAGGAGTGTAATAAAGTGCTGTAGTTAATCTTAAAGCTGAGCCATCTTCCAATGGGATAATTGTCTGTACTGAGCCTTTACCAAAGCTTGTACGACCAATAAGAATAGCTCGCCTATGATCCTGAAGTGCACCAGCTACAATCTCAGCAGCACTAGCAGTCCCTTCATTAATCAATACCACTATTGGATATGGATGAGGATATTGATTTTTCTGCGCTTTAAACTCCATCTGTTGACTTTTTAAACGACCTTTTGTATAGACAATAAGCCCATTTTCTAAAAATTCATCTGCCACTTTTACTGCTTGATCTAAAAGACCACCAGGATTATTACGTAAATCGAGAATAATACCTTTTAAAGGTTTATTTTCTTTTTCTAATTGTAAAAGGGCATCTCGCAATTCTGAAATGGTATTTTCTTGAAAACTAGTCAATCTTACATAACCATATCCTTTTTCAAGAGTTTTAAATTTCACACTTTTAATGGAAATAATATCTCTAATAATTTCAAAATCTTTAGGTTCATTAAAGCCCTTTCTCCAAATAGTTAATATTACTTTTGTTCCTTTCTCTCCACGTATAAGTTTGACTGCTTCAGTTAAAGTCATATTTTTTGTAGGTTTTCCATCTATTTTTACAATTCGATCACCTGCTTTAATACCTGCTTGATAAGCAGGTGTATCTTCAATTGGAGAAACAACTGTAAGCCAACCATCTTTAATTGTAATCTCTATCCCAACTCCTCCAAACTCACCCTTTGTCTCTATTTGTAATTCTTTAAATTCTTCTGGAGTGAGAAAAGAAGAATGAGGGTCTAAAGCATTTAACATTCCTTTTATAGCTCCGTATATCAATTCTTTTGACTTCGGTGTTTCTACATAACTTTTTTGTATGATATCTAAAACTTCTGTAAAAATCTTCAACTGATCATAAGTTTCCTGCGAAAAGACAGGAATTTTTATATAAAATAAAATTATAAGACAAAAAAATAGAGAAAATATTTTCTTCATCTGATACCTCCTTTTAACTTGGCGGTTTTAACCATCTAAACGGATTAATTGGTTTTTCTTTATACCTCAATTCAAAATAAAGTGTAACACCCTCTGCACCAACCCTTCCTACTTTGCCAAGAACTTCACCTGCATTTACCCAATCACCCACTTTTTTATACAAAGAAATGGCATTACCGTAAAGAGTATAATAACCTCCACCATGGTCTAAAATAATAACATATTCATAACCTTGAAGTTTATCAGCAAAAACCACTTTGCCTGAAGTTACAGCTTTAAAAGGTGTACCATAAGGCACTTGAATCTCAATTCCATTACTATTTAAATAAGTGGAAGTATTTTTATCTAAATATTTACCAAAAGGTATAACAATTTTCCCATTTACTGGCCAATCTAAACTGCCCTTTTTAATTTTTTGCGGAACAATTTTTTCTTTTTTTAATCTTTTTATTAGATCTTCTAATTGTTGAGCAGATGTTTTTAATGCAGCTATTTTTCTCTTTTGTTGCTTTTTTTCTTGTTTAATTTTTTTAAGTAAGGCTTTTTTCTTTTGTTTTTCTTTAAATATTTGACTTTTTGATTCTTCAACTTGTTTTAAAAGGATGTCTAATTTCTTTATTTTTTCTGATTTTTGTTTTTCAAGTAATTGAATATTTTCCATTAAAGATTGATACTTCTCAAATAATTTATAATCATGATAAATAATCTGTTGAAGATATTTAGTAGTAAGATAAGTCTGTTTTAAATTATCGATGGGTAATATATTCACTTTACCTAAGCAATACCAATAATAAATAGCAAAAAGCCTTTGATATAAATATTGTTTGGTGGTAAAAAGTGTTTTTTCTAATGCTTCTTTTTTTATTTTAATTGTTGCTAAATCCTTTTTAATCTCTTCAATGGAATTTTTCATTTTTTTCTGTTGTTTTGTTAGTGTTTTAAGCTGTTTTTTTATCTTTCGGAGTTCTTTTAAAAGTTTTTTTTCCTTCTTTTCTTTAGACCTTATCTTCTCTTCAAGAATTTTTACCTTTTTTTGAATCTCCAAAAGTTTATTCTTTTTTTCATCAAGATGAGCAAATATAACAGAAGAAAAAATAAATAAAAAAATTAAGATTTGTATAAACTTAAAAAACTGCCAAATCCACCTAAAATAAAACCACATCCTATAAATCCCAAAATTCTTTGAAGATCAAAAAAAGAAAAATTAAATCCATTTTGAAACATAGCTATTTTTAAATTATACCAAGATATTCCTATTCTTAAAATAAACAAACTAATAACACTGGCAAAAAAACCTTGAATTAATCCTTCCAAATAAAATGGACATTTAATAAACCATTCATTAGCACCTAAGAGACGCATTATTTCAATCTCTTCTCTTCTTTGCTGGAAATTAAAACGAATAAGTGCAGATATAATAAAAATTGTTGAAATACTTAAAAAAATACTGGCTAAAAAAATTAATATTTTAAAAATTCTCCAAGTAGTCACCAAAAGAGAAAAAACATAAGAAGGACAAGCCACTTCTTTTACTCCTGGAAAATTTTTAATATTTTTTTTGAAATTTTCTAAAAAAGATGGTGTTTGATAAAAAGGGGAAAAAGTGATTTCTAAAGAAGGGAATAAAGGATTCTCTTTAAGCCCTTCAAGAAGAGAAAATTTTCCTTTTAGCCATTTTTCAAGCCGTTTTAAAGCTTGTTCTGAAGAAACATACTCAACTTTTTTCAATTCTTTTCTTTTCTCAAGTTGACTCTTTGCTTCTAAAGCTGCTTTTTCATTTTTAAAAAATACAATTATTGGAATATTTCCTTGCCATGTCTTTAAAAAAATACTCAAATTAAAAATTAAAAGTAAAAAGAAACCAAAAATGCTTAAAGAAAGTGTGGTAGCAACAAGACAAATTATGTTATGCCAAAAACTATGACGTATATTTTGCCAAGTTTTTTTGAAAAAATATCCAATCATTCTTTTAAAATACCTTTTTCTAAATGCATAATTCGTGCTTGAGAAAATGATTCAGTTAATGACTCATTATGAGTAGCAAAAATAACAGTAGCTCCTTCTTTGTTTGCTTCTTTCAAAAGTTCAATCACCTTTTCACTCCTTAATAAATCTAGATTACTTGTTGGCTCATCAGCTAATAAAAGAGGTGGATGGTGAATAAGAGCTCTAGCTATTGCTACTCTTTGTTTTTCCCCAACAGAAAGCGTTTCTACTTGACTATCAAGTTTTTCTTCTAAGTCTAATCTTTGTGCTAATTCAGAAACTTTTTGTTCTATAAAATGGGAAGGATAATTTAAAATCCGAAGCATTAATGCAATATTTTCAAAAACATTAAGATAAGAAATAAGTTTAAAATCTTGAAAGATAACACCTATTTTACGACGTAGTAAATAAAGTTTCTTATTAGGTAAAACTTTAACATTAAAACCACTCACTAAAATTTCTCCTTGAGTAGGTTTTTCTTCACGATAGATTAATTTTAAAAGTGTAGTTTTTCCTGCACCACTAGGACCAATTAAAAAAACAAAGTCTCCTGGTTTAATATGAAAATTTAAATCAATTAAAACATAATAAGTAGAATGATAGGCTTTATAGACATTAATAAAACGAATCATTTAGCCAATGGCTCGCAACAGCCGTGGCTTACCGTTTAAAACCTGTTTTGCCTCTTCTGCGATATCTTTTGGGGTGAGATGAAAATAGGAAAGTAATTTATCAGGTTTGCCAGAAATACCAAATCGATCTTTAATTCCCATTCTTCTTACTAGTACTGGATAATCCTCAGCTACAACTTCACAGACAGCACTTCCTAAACCACCAATAGTAAGATGTTCTTCAACAGTAAGAATAACACCAGTTTTTCGTGCAGAATCTATGATTAGTTCTTTATCAATAGGTTTAACACTTGACATATTTATTACTCTAGCCTCTATTCCTTCTAAAGACAAAATAGAGGCAGCTTCTAAAGCAAAATGGACCATCAAACCCATAGCAACAATGGTGAGATCATTACCTTCACGTAAAATATCTCCTTTACCTATTTGAAATTGATAATTTTTATCTTTATAAATTACTGGAAAATCAATGCGAGAACCACGTACATATACTGGCCCATGAGAATAGGCAATGGTTCTTATAACCTGAGCCATTTCAATAGCATCAGCAGGTACAATTACTGTCATATTAGGTAAAATACGCATTAATCCTACATCTTCTATAGCTTGATGAGAACCACCATCATCACCTACTGTAATACCTCCATGACTTGCAACAATCTTAACATTTAAACCAGCATAGGCAACAGATTGCCTTATTTGCTCCCAAGCCCTTCCAGTAGCAAAAATAGCAAATGTACTAGCAAAGGGAATTTTACCTGCTGCTGCAAGACCAGCAGCAGTACCAATCATATCTTGCTCAGCAATTCCCATATTAAAAAATCGCTCTGGAAATTCTCGAGCAAACATTTTCG
The DNA here is from genome assembly GCA_030262725.1 of Candidatus Desulfofervidus auxilii. Lineage (NCBI taxonomy): Bacteria > Pseudomonadati > Thermodesulfobacteriota > Candidatus Desulfofervidia > Candidatus Desulfofervidales > Candidatus Desulfofervidaceae > Candidatus Desulfofervidus > Candidatus Desulfofervidus auxilii. The sequence continues at coordinate 69,498 of JAJSZS010000012.1, forward strand.
TCTTAGTAGAGCCAGATAAGTCTGCATCTAATACTACAATATCTTTATTTTCTCGACCTAATTCTATTAAAGTACGTCCATAAGCCTCACGTAAACTAGCCTTTTCCATTGTTTTCCCTCTTTAAGCAATTTCTAACTCTTTTAATGCTCTTTCTAATTCCTCTTTTGTAGGAGCCACACCATGATATTTAGCTTGATTCTCAAAAAACGACACTCCCTTTCCTTTAATTGTACGGGCAATAATAATAGTAGGCTTCCCTTTTATCTTTTCAGCTTCATCCAAAGCATTAAAAATTTCTTCAAAATTATGACCATCTATTTCAATAGTTGCCCAGCCAAATGCCCTCCATTTATCGGTCAATGGGTCAATATTCATCACATCTGAAACCCATCCATCTATCTGAAGGCGATTATTATCTAAAATAGCACAAAGATTATCAATTTTATAATGGGCAGCTGTCATAGCAGCTTCCCATACCTGCCCTTCCTGCACTTCACCATCACCTAAAAGCACATAAACTCTACTAGATAGACCATCTAATCTTGCTGCTAACGCCATACCATTAGCCATAGAAAGACCTTGACCAAGCGAGCCAGTAGGTACTTCAATACCTGGTGTAAATTTGCAATCAGGATGACCTTGTAAACGAGTGCCTAATTTTCGTAAAGAAAAAAGTTCTTTTCTAGGAAAATAACCACAATGAGCAAGAATAGCATAAAGAGTAGGAGCAGCATGTCCTTTAGAAAGAACAAATCTATCCCTTTCTTTCCATTGGGGATTTTTAGGATCGTGTCTGAGTTTGCCAAAAAATAAGGCTATTAATAATTCTACTACTGATAAAGAACCACCTGTATGACCTGAACCAGCTTCATTAAGCATAACCAAAACATCTTTCCTGATTTCCTTAGCTAACTTTCGCAAATACTTAATATTTCTTGTAAGACTCATCTCATACTTCTAACAACCTAACGTCGGCTTTACCCTAGCACAAACTTTTTATAAACGCAAGAGTCTATTTTTTGTCAAAATAAAAAAATGGCGGAGAGAGTGGGATTCGAACCCACGGTGGGGCTTTTAACCCCACGCTCGCTTAGCAGGCGAGCGCCTTCGTCCACTCGGCCATCTCTCCGACCATTTTAATGGCGGAGGGAGAGGGATTCGAACCCCCGGAGGGCTTTTTTAAACCCTCAGCGGTTTTCAAGACCGCCGCCTTAAACCACTCGGCCATCCCTCCTTTTAAAAAGTAGCACACTCTTACAGGGGAGTCAAGCTAAACCCAAAATTTAAGAAGAGAAATTGCAAAAAAATGGAGGGCGATGCGGGACTTGAACCCGCGACCTTTGGCTCCGGAGGCCAACGCTCTATCCACTGAGCTAATCGCCCTAAATTACTATTTATCACAAATGCACAATCTGTCAATTCCAGCGTTGTATTAAAAGGTTCTCAGAAATAAAAAGCTTGCTGTTTCAATGCGTTAAAATTTCCTATGATCATTTTAGACAACATTTTGGGGAAGATAAGCGTAAGGAGCCACTGTTTGTGAGTGTGTTAGCAATGAAGCGAAGTGGAGGTTTTTGGCGATATATAATTTACGCATATAATACCTCTGCATGCGTAAGTATTTCAGAAGCTATTTTATCAATTTCTTTGTAATTTATTCGTGCATCTATTACTTTAATCAATGCTTTCTTTAGTGCCATTTTTATTTTTGCTCTCAAATAATCCTTTCTGTTCCAATCAGCTACTTTTATGTAATAACCAAGTTCTTTTACCACCTCTCTTGCTATTCTTTTTATTTCTTCATAATTCTCAAAAATCTTTTCTTTAGAAGATAAAAGATCATAAAATGCCAGCTCTTCTTCGCTTAATCCTAAGTTTTTGCCTTCTTCTTGTTTTTTCTTTATTTCCTTTGCTATTTCTATCAACTGCTCTATAACATCTACTGCAGTTAATAATCTTACATTATATTTCTCTATAGTCTTTTTTAACATTTCATAAAGAGAACGATACCTGAAAGGATTTCTTTTTACTCGCACCTTTAGTTCATCATTTAGTATTTTGGCAAGTAAATCTGCTGCATAATTTTTGTATTCCATTTTTCTAAATTGAATCAAAAAATTTTCGTCAAGAATAGAAATCTCAGGCTTTTCCTTTTCTAATAAAGAAAAAATATCTACCGGCTCTTCTGCAGAAATACTTTTTGAAATAAGCTGATTTATTTCATATTCTAAGTCTCTTGATAGACCTTTTATTTTTACTGTGGAATACTTAACAATCATCTTTTTTATCATTTCAAAAAATCTTAGTTCATCTTTTATTTTTAAAGTTTCTGGATGCGGGCTTGCTAGAAGATAAAGTTTTTTAAGTGTCAAAAAATTTTTTATAAAAATTTTCTTTTTTTCTTCATCGCCACTTATTCTGTTATACGCTTCGGCTGTAAGTTTTGAAAGTTCTGCAGGGGAAAGCTCTCTCCATTTTTTATACTCAATTCCAGTAAACATAGAAGAGACTATATCGTATTTCTCTTTTAAAAGGTTTATAATTTGATTTAAATCTGTTAATATTTCTTTTATAGTTTCAGGAGTATATTTACTTAAAGATTTTCGCAAATTATCTGCAATTCCTATATAATCTACAATAAGACCACCTGGTTTGTCTTTAAACACCCTATTTACTCTTGCTATTGCCTGAGCTAAAGAATGGTCTTTCATAGGCTTATCAAAATACATCGTGTGAAGACAGGGC